>DAORCZ010000577.1:0-5718 GCA_035345735.1 Pseudomonadota bacterium
GCCACCAGCTGCTTGGTGATCGAGCAGGCGCGAAAGCGAGTCTGCGGCGTAAACGACAGGCCCGCGCTGAGCGAAGCCAACCCAGCGCCCCCAGCATAGCTCTGCCCCCGGTGCCAGATGCCCAGCGCTGCGCCCGGTGCTCCGTCGGGAAATCGGGCCGAGAGGGCGGACTGCAGCGCGGCCGGAAGGGGCTGAAGAATGGGTGGAGACGGCGACATGAGGAGGCGCAGTGTACGCCGCGGCCGCGCGCGTGGCGTCAGGGTTTCAAGCGGTGGCTGGCCCCGCTGCGCCGGCATCGAGCTTGAACTGCTGCACGAGCAGGTTCAGGCGCTCGGCGGTATCGCGCAGGAGCTCGGAGGAGACATGCACCTCGCGCACCGCGGTCACGCTGGCCGACAGATGGCTCGAAAGCTCGCGCATGCTCTCCTGCACTTGGCTGGTTGCCGTGCGCTGCTGCTCGGTGACCATCGAGATGACGCGAGCCGAGTCGGTGGTGCTCTCGACGAGCCGCCGGCTCTCAGTGGTGCGCTCTGCCGTCTGTTCGGTAGAGCCGCGAATGTCCACGAGGAGAGACTTCACATCCTGGACGCTGGCGGTCACGCGCTCGGCCAAGCGGCGCATCTCGGACGCAACTAGCGAGAAGGCACGTCCCGCCTCCCCAGCCCGCGTCGATTCCAGCGAGGCATTGAGCGCCAAGAGATCACTGCGATCCGAGATCTCGCGAATCACTTCTAAGAGCTCCGCGATGCGCGCGGTGTGCGAATGCAGGTTCTGCACCTGGGTGCTGACATCATCCGTGGTCTGTCGCGAGCGCTCGGCATTTTCAAACACGCCGTGTGCCGTGCTGGCAATGTCCCGCGCGCTGCTCAATAGCGAGCCTACGGTGGCGCTGACCTCGGTGACGGCGGCGGCCTGCTTGGTCGTCGAGGCATCTTGTTCGCGCATGGCGACGTGGATCTGCGTGGCGGTGCCGCCCAGCGTCATCGCCGCCTGTGCGATCTGTCGCACCAGCGTGCGCTGCCCTTCGATCATCGAGCGAAAGGCATCGCCCACTTGGCCCTGCAGTGCGACCTGGCCGCTGAGATCACCGCGCCCTGTGCGCTCGGCAATGCTGGCCAGGTTGCGCAGCATCGACAGCATCTTGTCAAAGGCGGCGGCCATCCTGCCGATCTCGTCGGTGCGGACGATATCTAAGCTGGGCTGCGACAGATCACCATCGGCAATACGCAGGGCGAGATCGGTCATCAAGCGCACCGGGCCAATCAGGATCGTGCCGACTACGAAGTTGCTGACGCAGCCCACAAGGAAGACAAGGAGAGCGGCGAGCAAGCCGATGCGCGTCTGCTCGCGCTCCTCCGCGACCAGGCTGGACAGCGATAGCGCCAGGGTCAGCGTGCCGGTTCCTCCGCCTTTGCCGCGCACCAGCTGATCGATGCGCAACACGCCCGAGCTGACGCTGATCTGCGCGCGCTCGCCGGCCGGCAGGTAGGGAATCGCGCTGGGCGTGCGCAGCGCCTGCGCCATGACGCCACCCCCGGCACGAAAGACGACGGCGTAGGCGAAGTCGCTGACGTGGGTGAGTCCTTCCAAGACCTCTTGCGCGGTCTTCTGATCGTCGAACTCAATCGCCGCGGCGATGTTGCTCGCGGTGGCCGTGGCCAGGCTGACCAGGCGCTCCTCCATATGGCGCCGCAGGCTGTTCCGCAGACGCTGCGGATAGAAGGAGGCCTGGAAGATCGAGATAAACAGCACGATCAAGCTGGTCAGCGCGATCAAGCGCATACGCAGCGTAGAGAACAAACCCAAGGACTTCATCGTGAACCCTTCACCGATAGACCTCAGCGATGCGCAGCAGGGCGGCATCTAGGTCGACGCCTTCCGCCTTGCTGGCCGGCAGGTTTATTGCGATGCGAATGCGGTCTTCCCCCGGGCTGAGCCCGACGCTGAGACCGCCCTTGATATAGGAGTTGCTGGTCGTCACGCTGAGCACCCCACGGCGACGACACATCGCCGAGATCTGCGGGATGGCGTCGGCCAGACCCGGACAGACAAACAGCATGACGGGATGCACGGACAAGATGCGGGCCTCCAGCGCCAGCGGCTTGCTGTAGGCAGCGGAGGCGACCCGCAGGGGCAAACCACCGACGGTGACCGAGGCCGACAGATCTTCAAGGACGTTGTTGAGATCGGTCTGCGCCGCCAGCGAAAGATCGTTGTCTTCCTGAAACGCGATCAAGATGGTGGCGGTCTTCCCATCGGTGCGCGCCTTGAAGTTGCGATCGTAGGCCAGGATGCGCAGCAGCAACAGCGCCACCTGTTTCGGGCCAAACTCCACGGCTCCCGCCACCCCCGTGAGGGAGGCGTAAAGCAGCGCAGTGAGGGCAGCCCGACGATTCATGGCGTTCGACGTACTCTTTCCGTTAGAAGGCGGCGCGCAGCTCGAGGCGACCGTAGTGGGTGGCAAACTCGCCGCTGTCGAGCTTCCAGCGCGCCGAGTAGCCAACGCGCAGCGACACCGTCGGAACCTTGGTCGGGAAGGGGTAGATGACAACCCCCAGCGAGCCGGCGATGCGATCCAGATCAGGCGAGCCGCCGAGGCGCATGCCATCGACCATGATCTGCGGCTCCAGGTACTTGAAGCGGTAGCTGATCAGGCCGTAGCCGCCGAGCTTGAGCAGCGTGTCGGCCTCGGTCTCTTGCCAGGTGGCGGCGAATTCGGCACGCAGCGCCAGCTTGCCGATTCGCGCCCCGAAGTGGCCATCGGCGATGTAGATGCGGTGCTTGTCGCGAATGCTGTAGACCCCTTCGTACCCCGAAGCGCCGAAGATGAGGCCGGGGTGCGGCTCTAGCTGAAACTGCAGCCCGATCGACTTCTGACCGTCGTTGTCGTCGAGGTAGTTGTCTCGCATATCCGAAAGAGCGCCGCCCGTGATCGGCCCGCTGGGATCCGGGACTTTCTGTTCCAAGCCGTTGATGACGTACAGCGCGTAGGAAAAGCCGCGCCCCTCGCCCCACTGGTGGCGACCGTGAAACTGCACGCCGAGATCGCTCCACTCGCCGGGCAGCACCGTGCCAAAGAACATCGCCGGCACCACCCAGGGATACATGTACTGGGGCTCGGGATAGACGTTGAGTCCGCCCATCGGCACATAGAAGCGTCCGCCGCGCGCGATGATGTAGTCGCGATAGATTCGCAGGTCGATCTGGGCAAAGTCCGACGACACCGTGCCGGTCGAATCGACGAAGACCTGGCCTTCGACAAACACCCGATCGAAGAGCTCCGCGCCGACGAACAGCGTCAGCTCACTGCCGAAGGCGTGCAGCGGCTTGCCGATGGCGTCGGGCAGCTCGAGCGGCTCGGGATTCGACTGCAGGGAAAAGCTGGCGATGCCGATGCCGTGCACGTACGCGGCGACGCCGTACTTCGGCAGAAGCTGCTTGAAGCTGCCCAGGCCGGAAAACACGTTGCCCCGGTCGATCAGGCGCGCCAGCGGCAGGCCCGCGATCTCCGGCAGGCTGGTCTCTTTGATTGCCGGCTCAACCGGGGGTGGGGGCGCCTGCGCGGCCTGCTCTTGCTCGGGGGTCAGCGGCACAACGGGCGGAGCGGGCGCATCACTCACCGTCGGGGTCGTAGGGCCCGCAGTCCCGGCGGGCGGACCGTCGGTCGGACTCAAGGTCGGACGCGCCTGGGCCCGGGCGGGGAGCGGCGCAGCAGCGACAAGGCACACAAACAGCGTGGGGAGTATGCGCATCAAGGTTCCCTCAGACCTCTCGGATGCACCTCGCTGGACGCGCCGTGGCCCGTAGGCCAGCCCTCGCCCAGTCCGCAGAGAGGAGAAGCCACAGGATCGCAGCCCGAGGGAGGGCGAGGCAATACGGGCGACTGCGCGGATTGTCACTAACACGGAAGAATCCCAGGGACTTAGGGCCGCGGCTCCAGGTATCCGGTACTCAGAGGGGCCCGTCGAGGAGCACCCGACCCGACGACCTCCCGCCGCCGCGGGGAGATCACGGCCTACGGTCCCTCCGCGCGCTCCCGCCGCAGCAAGCAGGTGTTTACCCATGAAGCAGCGAACGCCCCCCGCTCAGCGGGAGAATTCTACGTATTCAACGCAGAGTTAGGACGGATTTTCCGGCTGCGCTTTGAAGATTCGGAACAGGATATACAAAGCAGGTAATATTAATAAACAACCCACAATAAGCGCATAAAGAAGCTGTTTTTGTGCTTCAATCGGGGCCGCCGCTTGCAGGTAGGTGAGTGCCGGCAGATCGCCCGGGCCCGCTTGGGCCATCAGCACCGGGAACTGCAGTTTGAACCAGCCAGTCAGGATCAAGACGGCCTGGGCCGCCGCGACGCCGCGGGCGGCAAGGACGCGCTCGCCGCGGATCAGAAAGAAGAGCGGCAGCACGAGCGCACTCGAAAGCCCCAGCGCGGCCAGGCTCACCGGGTCGGCGAGGAAGCGCCGGGCCAGCGGCAGACCCTCAAGCTGGGCCGCCAAAAACACCAGCAGACCGCCGACAATAATCGCTCCCTGCGTCGCCATGACCTGCCGAACGAGCGGCGGACGCAGCGCCGGATCGGCCGTCTCGCCCAGAAGGTAGACCGCGGCGAGGAAGGCGAACAGGGCGCAGACGAGCAGGCCCAGGCTGGCGCAGAACAGGTTGCACCAGGGGGCGACATAGCTGGCGTAGAAGTCGGCGCCCAGGGGCGGGCTGCGACCCAGGATGACGCCGCCGGCGATGACCCCCAAAAACCACGGAGTCAGCAGGCTGGACCAGGCAAATACGGCATTGTAATAGCGCTGGGAGTCGTCACGAACGGCGTCGTAATGTCGAAATGTAAACGCGCAACCGCGCAGAACGATCCCGACAAGCATCAGGGTAATGGGAATGTGAAACGTAATGGACAATCGGCTGTAGGCGCTGGGAAAGCCGTTAAACAGGATCACCACCACCAACACGATCCACACGTGGTTGGCCTCCCAGACGGGCGCGATGGCGTGTGTGACCAAGCTGCGCTCGGCGGAACGGAACGACCGGGGGCTCAGACACTCTAAGATGCCGGCCCCAAAGTCGGCGCCGGCGAACAGGCAGTAAAAGGTCAGCGCCACCCCCAGGAAGGCCAGGTTGGCGGTGGCGTAAAAGCCCAGCTCAGGAGACATGCTGTAGCTGCCTCCGCAACAGCCAGATCACCGTCAGTCCCAGCAGCAGGTAGAAGACGCAGAAGAACAGGAAGGGAACGACCACGCCAGGCATCGGCGTCACGGCATCAGCGGTCTTGAGCACGCCGTAGATGATCCAGGGCTGCCGGCCGACCTCGGTCACCGTCCAGCCGGCCTCGATCGCCAGGAAGCCGAGCGGCGTGCAGGCCATCATCAGGCCCAGGCCCAGCCGATGCTCCAAGCGCTGCGGGGCCCGCCACAGCAGGAACAAGACGACGCCGGCCAGCACGAACAGCAGGCTGCCGATGCCGACCATGATCTGAAACGCGGTGTGGACCACGGCGACGGGCGGCCAGTGCTCACGCGGGAACTCGGACAGGCCGCGGACTTTCGCATCGAAGTTGCCAAACGCCAGGAAGCTCAGCGCCCGCGGAATGTGCACGCCGTAGCGCACCTGCTGCTGCGCTTCATCCGGCCAGCCGCCGACGAGCAGCGGGGCGGGGGCGGCGGTCTCGAACAGCGCCTCCATGGCCGCCAGCTTGACCGGTTGCCGCAC
>DAORCZ010000578.1:0-3617 GCA_035345735.1 Pseudomonadota bacterium
ATTGCGGCCCGAGTTGCAGACCAAAAGATCCGGCTTGCCATCGCTGTTCATGTCCGCGACGGCGACGGCGGTGGGCTTTTCAGCGACGGCGACGGTGCTGACCGAGCCAAAGCTGCCATCGCCCTGGCCTCGCAGCACGCTCAGCGAGTTGCCATCGAAGTTGGCGACCACGACATCGAGGTTGCTGTCTCCTGTGACCTCGGCGGCGGTCAGCGCGATCGGACGCAGCCCGACGCCAGCGACGTTGGGCGGCGTGACCAGCGTGCCACTTGGCGTCCCGGCCAAGAGCACAGCGACGGACTGCGCGCCGTACTGCGTCATCAGCACATCGTCGCGGCTGTCCTTGTTTAGATCAGCGAACAAAAGCGCCGCCGGATCGCCGCTGACGCTGAAGCTAGTGTACGGGGTGGCAAAGCCGATGCTGGGGGCGGCGCCGTTGTTGGTCATGACCATCAGCTTGTTGGTCGTGCGCACCGTCGCGGCGACATCGGGCTTGCCGTCGCCGTTGAGATCGCGCACAGCAATGCCGGCCACCGTGCCACCGAGCGCGAAGCTGTCCGGGGTCATAAACGCGCCGTTGCCCAGGCCGCGCAGCACGCTGACATCCTGGCTGCTGGCGTTGCCGTGACCCAGGACGACGTCGGTGCGGGAATCGCCGTTGAGATCGCCGAGCGCAATCGCCGTCGGCAGCGCGGGGGTGCTGTAGGGGCTGCTGTTCTGGTTGAAGTCCAGGTTGTTGAGCAGCACCGACAGCGTGCCGTCGCCGTTGTTGGCCACCAAGAGCTCGTTTCCACCGTCGCCGTTTACGTCCGCGGCGGCGAGAGCGATCGGGCTCTTGCCGACCGTGCGCACGACGGTGGGGTCGAACTTCAGCACCGTTCGCACGTACGAAAACAGATCGGCGCCGCTGGCGTGACCGCCGTCGCTGTTATCGATGCTGACCTCGACAGGACCTATCGCACCGCTCCAGGCGGGCACGGTGACGCTGATTTCGACACCTGACTTGACGACGACGCTGCTCGCCGCAAGGCCACCGAACTTGACCTGCGCCCCCTGCCGAAAGTCGCTGCCAAACACCGACACCGTGGTCCCGCCGGAAAGCGGCCCCAGGTCCGGCGAAACCTGGGTCAGCGTTGGCTTCGAAACCCCCTGCATGTTCATCGGGTCGGGATCAGTCGCGCCCCCCGAGCCGCAGCCGGGAAGCAGGGCAAGGAGTCCCGCGCCCAGAGCCCAGGCCGAGAGCGGACCGCCGATCCACGCAGAGCGGGCGAAAAGGCGAGAAGTGGTACGCATGCGTCATCCTCCATATGTGCGGTGCGTTAAGAATTCTCATGCCGCAACGCGTCAATATTGCTGCCGGTGGCGCCGGGCGCTAGCCGGGTGCCCCCGATGGGTTCTGATAATTATTGAGCCCCGTCGCTGATGTGCCGCCCCGGGGCGCCATTTTTTTTGGCTCAGTGCGCCAAGTGCCCGATCCCGCCCGGGAATTTCGCCGTCCCTAATTGGCCCTGACCCCCAGCCGTCGGGCCATCGTCGTGAGCTTTAGCCGACCCCACGCACCGTCCCGTCCCCCCGAGGAGCGCCGCCACAGGCCGCAGGTCGGCCGGCGAAATCCCATAGAATGCCCCCATGAGCGAGCCCGAAGCGACCTGGCTCAACGACCCCACGATCCCCGAGCCGATCAAAGACGCGCTGCGCCGCGGCCTGAAGCTAGAGCGCATCGCCTTAGACAGCGAGGGCAACTTCTGGCACGAGGACGAGCTTCTCGACGACCCGCGGATCTGCGAGCTCTTTCATCGATCGATCAAGCGCACCGCGGGCGGCAGCTACCTGCTGGAGGTGCCGCCGTTTAGCTACCCGCTGGTCGTCGCCGACGTGCCCTACTGGGTCACCCAAGTGCGCTTCGCCGGCGGGGAGGCGGCGGGCGAGCCGACGCGGATCAGGCTGCGCCTCAGCGACGGCAGCGAAGAAGATCTGGCCATCGACACGCTGGCCTATCAGCCGCGCCGGGGCTTTGCCTGCCTGGTCAAAGGGCGCAGCATGCCGGCCCGCTTCAGCCGCCCCTGCTACTTCGCCCTCGCCGAGCACGTCGTCGAAGAAGAAGACGACGAGGCCGAGAGCTACGGCCACAACGAGTCCGAGGACGATGAGCGCTACGACGGTCCCCCGCGCGGCCGGCTCAGCCTGGTGCTGGGCGACGCGCGCTACCCGATTCGCGTGCTCTAAGCGGACCGCCGCCGCCGCCCGGCAAAAAATTGCTGCCGTCTGAGGCGCGTGATACTGCCGTGGATATGCTGGCCAAGTTTCTGACACCTCAGGCAGGAGGCACCACGGGCCCGGCTCGCGACACCTCGCCCCAAGCGCGGAGGCCGCGGGCATGGCGGCGCTAGCCCTCGATCACTCGGCGACCGAGGCCGCAGGGGAGGCGGCCAGCCACGGTCTGGTGTCGACGCCACTGCCCCCGCCGCAGCCACCGCTGCCCAAAGACAGCGACGAAGAGCGCGGCAGCGGACGACGGCGCGAGCCGGCTCGCGATGTGGCAAGCGCATCAACCGACGACAGTCCGGCCACCAGCCTCGACGGACGGCAGCTGTTCTTTGTCTTTGTCGGCACGGCGATCGCCGCCTGCCTGATCTTCGCCCTGGGGGTGTTCGTCGGCCGACGCGTCGAGCAGCGCGCCGCCGCCCGAGCCGCTGCCCAGGCCGCCAGTGATCCGCTGGCCGTCCTCGATCAGCTGGCCAACGCCGAAGAAGATCTGACGTTTCCCCGCGTGCTGCGCGATCACGCGGTTCGCGAAGGCGCGGCGCGAGCCGGTAATCCCAGCGGGCGCGGCGACGGCAACGAGCGTCCGCGCGACGGCAGCGAGCGTCCTCGCGAGAGCGGCAGCCGCGGCAACCTGCCCCACTACACCCTGCGCAGCCAGCCCATCCCCAAGCGCGACGCGGCCGAAGATCTGGTGAAGCGCCTGCGCCAAGCCGGCTACAAAGCGACGCTGGTCGAGCTTCCTCGCTCGGGACTAAACGGCGGTGGGCGCGAGCTTCGCGTGCAGCTTGGTGACTTCGTCGCGGCCGAGCAAGGCCAGGCCCTGCGCGGCGAGATCTTCCGCCGCTACAACCTGAGCACGACGATCACCAAGCTCTAGCAGCGAGCGCCTAGCGCCCGGGCCGCAGCATCGAGTCAGCACCGCAGTCGCGATTGCTGGGGGTCGCCAGGCGCAGCGTGCCCGGAGGCTGCGAGCTCATCGCGCCGCCAAAGCCCAAGCTCGGCGTGTCGCGGCCGAGGTTCTCAAAGGTCTTCTCGACCAGGCAGCTAACCACCATCGGCAGGATCAGCGCCTGCGGGGCAGCCGGCAGCTTCCACAGCGCATCCAGGCCGTTTAGGCGTCGTCGCATCTGCTGGCCGCTCGACACCACGGTATCGGTCAGCGCGTCGCCTTCTTGCTGCATATCGACGGGGCAGCGACCGATGAAGCCGCGCAGGCGATCGCCGTAAAGCTCTAACCGGACTTCGCGAAAGGCGATGCTGCCAATGATGGTGTGAAAGCCCTGCGTCTCGGCGATCTGCAGCGTCGCTTGGTGCTGATTTTCGACCATGCCGTAGAGCTCGACGTGATCGCC
>DAORCZ010000578.1:3717-5707 GCA_035345735.1 Pseudomonadota bacterium
GCCCAGCCGTAGACATGGGGTAAGTCGCTTCTGCAATCGCATCGGTCCTCCGCCAGCTTGCCGAGTCGAGGGTTTATTTTCGCGCCTGCGCTTCCGTCAGGTCGCGCAGAAAAACAGCCGCCGGACGGCCCCCCACCGTCGAGTGCAACAGCCGCCCCGTCGCATCAGTATACAGACAGAGCGGCGTTGGCTCGCGGCGCGGCGCCTGACTGATCAAGCTGCTCACCGCCGGCTCTAGATTGGCGCTGTCGCAGCAGACGCAGACAAAGCCGGCGCGCAGCTCGTCGGTGATCTCTTCCTTGGGAAAGATCTTTTCGATCAGCGCGCGCGTGCCGCCACAGTCGCGCCGTCCGACCACCACCAGCACCCGCCGACCGCTGGCTGCCGCTTCGGCCAGCCCCGAATCTAGCCGGCGATACCAGGCCACCGCCGCTCGATCGTCAAAGTACAGGTGCCGTGCTGGCCCACCACCCACCGCGGCTTCATCATTCGATGGCTGCATCTTGTCCTCGCAGGAGCGCGAGCATACAGCGAGCCCGCGAGCGCATGCTACGACCTCGCGCCGCATGCGATAATGACGCTTCCTTTATTTGCGGGATCGCTGGGGGGCGCTCTCTGCAGCAGGTGGTGATGGGCATGTCTTGAGCCTGGAGACCCAGGCTAGGCCGCCTGCCTTGCGGAAGGTCCGAGCCGCCCCCTAGGCCCGCCCCATAGGAGGCTGAGATGCTTAGATTCCTGCGGCCGATCCGGGCCCGCGATCTGGGACTGGGAGCGGCGCTGTTTTTGGCCTGCTCAGGCAGTCCCCAGACCCCGGCGGAGCCCCCCTTCGAACCGTTCGCCCCCGAGGCCTACACCGCCAAGGTCAAGAACCTGCTCACCGGGCAGGCCCTCACCGACGCTGAGATCCAGGCGGTGCAGGCCGATCCCAACAAGCTCGCCGAGCTGATCGATACCTGGCTGAACACGCCCGAGGCTGAGGCCAAGCTCCTGGCCTTCTTTCAGCAGGCGTTTCAGCAGACGCAGATCACGATCTCGAGCTTTTCCGATCAGCTGCCGACCGGCTTTGGCTTCAGCACCGCAACGCAGAACCTGTTCGTCAAGGCGGCGCGCGAGAGCTTCGCCCGCACCGCGCTGCAGCTGATGAAAGAAGGCCGCCCCTGGACCGAGGTCATCACCAGCAACCGCTACATGCTCAACGCGCCGCTCATGGCCTACGTCGCGTTCCTGGATACCTGGACCTTTAACGACAAGGGACAGCGCACCAACCGCGTGGCCACCAGCGCCGCCTACACTGCCTCGTTTGGCAACAGCGTGGCGGCCACCAGCTACGCCGACTCGGTCAATCCCGCCAGCCCGAACTATCTCAAGTTCAAGACCAACGCCACGACCAACACCGGCACCACCGGCTGCACCACCGAGCCGTATGCTCCGACGGGAACGACCGCGATCTCGCTGATCTATGACTACATGCACGGCCGCCTGCGCAACTGCAACCCGGCGGGCGCCAACGGCATCGTCTCGCAGTTCACCCAGGCCGACTGGGACAACTGGAAGATGGTCACCATCCGTCGCCCGAACGGCGGCGAGCAGCCCACCGTGTTCTTCGATATCGACAAGCTGCGCTCGGGCAGCGAGCTCGTCGTCAACACGCCGCGCATCGGCTACATGACGACGCCGGCCTTCTTCGCCAACTGGCCGACGAACCCCTCGAACCAGCACCGCGTGACCATCAACCAGACGATGATCGTCGCGCTGAACAAGAGCTTCGACGACACCATCAACAACAACATCCCGTCGATCGACACCGACACCGACCCCGTCGATCACGTCAAGCCCGGCACCATCTGCTTTTCCTGCCACCTGTCGCTGGATCCGATGCGGCAGCTATTCCGCCAGACCTACAGCTTCTACGGCAGCGAGCAGACCGACGCCGCGCAGAAGACCCTGGCCGGCGCCTTCGCCTTCGACGACACGCTGATCATGAACCTCA
>DAORCZ010000579.1:0-5689 GCA_035345735.1 Pseudomonadota bacterium
TGGGTGCCACGCAACATCAACACGGTCTACGGCAACCCGGCCGGCGAGGTGTTCATCGTGGATTCCGGCGGTGGGGGCAATATCCTGCGCTTTTCCGGCGGCGGCTGGGTCGTCGAGCTCGCGGAGGGGCCGAACCTCTACAGCATGTGGGCACCCAGCCCCGAGACCGTCTGGGCGCTCGGCGACCACTATCTGTATCGCCGCAGCGGCACCAGCTGGGCGATCGATCCCGGCTTCAATGGCGTGGGCGTCGGCTGGCGCGATGTCAGCGGCATCGATCGTTTCCACGCCATCGCCGTCGGCTATGTCATCACCCCCAGCGTCTCCGGCGTCATCCGTTACTGGAACGGCATCAGCTGGAGCGCCACACCGAACTTCTAGCGCTATCGCTGCGGCCTACGGGCACGGCACGGCGTGAAACTGCGCGTTGGCCTGCGCATCGCGGGTTGATCCGGTGAGGGTGCTGCAGCTCAAGCTGCCGTCGAACGAGGCGAAGGGATCGCTGCCGGTGATGGTCAGCGTGCAGCTGAGGCCCGAGGTGCGGTCCGAAGTCAGGTAGGTCAGCGGATCGGCGGTTTCTAGGGTGCGCGCGTCGAACTTTTGCGGCAGTTTCAGGCTGACTTCAGCGACGGTGGCGGTGTCCTTGTCAGCGCGCAGTGCGGCCTGCGGATTGGTGCCGGCGCCGACCAAGGTGATGGTGATGCCGGCGGCTCCACTGGTGGCGCTGACCTGGATCTTGCCGGCGCTGCGCTGACACTGCAGGGCATCGGTGATGACCGGCAGCTTCAGCACCGTGCTTCCGGTAGTCACGCCGGGCGGGGTCAGCGAATAGGTCATGTTCATGTACTGCGTCGGGCTGCTGCCCGCACCTGAGTCGCAGCCAGGCAGCCCGACTGCTCCCAAAAAGAGCAGCCCCAGCCCCAGCCCAAGAGGCTTCTGCCGTCGGGGTGGCTGGGGATCCCGCGCCGGGCGGGGGAAGAGGGGCAGGGGAAGGAGGAGCAGCGAGGAAGTTAAGCGAGTTTTAGTCATGAGCTCACGTTACCCGGGGGGCCAGCCACTGTCATCGGCCACATCCCGTAGGTCCCCCGTGCGAGCGGTCGGCAGCGGCTCGGTGGGCGGAAAAGCAGGGCTTCACCCGCTGTCGAGCTGCGTCGGGCTTGCTGTGGCTCGCCCTCGGCGAGATGATGCGGGTCCTAGGACCCATGACAACTGTGCCCAGCAATCCGTATCGCGGTCTTCGCCCCTATGAAGTGACCGATTCCGAGCGATTTTTTGGCCGCAAGCGCCCGGTGCAGCGCCTGCTTGAGCGTCTGCGCACAGGTGGGAAGCTGCACCTTTTGTGTGGCGGGAGCGGTGTCGGCAAGACCTCGCTGTTGCAGGCGGGCATCCTGCCGGCACTGGGGACGCTGGGTCTGCGCGGCTACATCATCAGCCACCCCAGCCTTGATCCCTTCGAGCAGCTGGCGCGGCAGGGCGTGGTGGGGGCGGAGGAAGACTTGGCGCTCGCGCTGCGGGCGGCAGGATCGCGGCCGCTGCTCATCCTCGATCACGCAGAAGAGCTGGCGCTGGCCAGCGTGGGCCTGCCGCAGCGCAACCTGCTGCAGCAGTTGGCCCGCATTCTGGAATCTCCGACGGAAGGCGACCCCGGACTGACCCTGCTTCTGAGCGTGCGGGCGGACTTTATGGCGCCGCTCGCTGCGGTGGCGCCGTGCTTTCTGCCCTGGCTAGAGCAGCCCTCGATCCACCTGCCTTCGACGCTGGAGCTGTCCGAGTGGATGGCCATGGTGCGCGAGCCCGCCAGCCGAGCCGGGGGCACCGTCGAGCCAGCGCTCATCGAAGCCCTGGCTGCTGATCTCGCCGAGCTGCACGAAAAGCAGGAGGAGCGCGCGCTGTCGCCGCTCCTCCTGCTGTCGTTTGTGTTGCACCGCCTGTGGGAAGGCAGCGAAGGCGGCGTGCTCAAGCGGGCGGACTATCAGCGACTGGGCGGCCTGCGTCAGGCACTGTCGCGGAGCGCCGATGCTGCCTGGGCCGCGCTGCCCAGTCAGAACAGCGCGCGTCGTGCGCTCTTGGCTCTCATCGCGGCGCATGGCGACGAAGGACACACGCTGCTCCTGCCGCGGCCGCTGCCCCTTGCAGAGTGGCGGATGCAGGAAGGCAACGCCAGTAGCTCGCTGGAAGCGCACTCGGCGGCGGCGATCATGGCGCTGAACGGAAGTGGCCTTTTGCACATCGATGAAGCGCAGGACTCCGTCGAACTGATGCACGCCGGCCTGCTGGAGCACTGGCCCAAGCTGCGCGCGCTGTATCGGCAAGAGCAGGACTTTTTGCTCTGGCACCGCGAGATGGTGACGCACATCCTGCCGGCGCGCGACCTGCCGTCGCCCCCCGAGTCTGGCGAGCGCGAGCCCAAGTCGCCGCTGCCCGCCGAGCCGCTGCCGCTGCCTTCGGCGCTCAGCGGCAATGAGCTGTCCGAGGCCGAGCGCTGGCTGAACGAGCGTCCCGCCGAGATCGAGCCGTCGGTGCGTCGTCTGATCGAACAGAGCCAGGCCCATCGCATCAGCCGCCTGCAGCTGCGATCGCGGCCGCCCGTCGGGATGGCGCCGGTCGTGCAGAGCGGGCTGCCCTGGCCGCTGGCGCTGGGGGTTGGCGTGGTGCTGCTGTTGTCGGCGCTTTCGCTGCAGCGCTTCGTGCAACACCGCACCCAGCAGGGCACCGAGCAGAACCTGTCGGCCGAGCGCGGCGCCCGGGCCTCGCTCCTGGTCATGCAGCCGGGGCAGGATAGCAGCGCGCTGGCGCTGGCGATTCGCGCCGTCGCGCCCAACCTGCGGGCCGGTCTGCCGGTGCCTCAGCTGGCCAAAGAGGGGCTGATGACCGCGTTTGCCGTGGCCCGCAACAGCCAGCCGCTGCACGGTCACAGCGATCGCGTCGACACCGCGGTGTTTGATCCCAGCGGCATGCGCGTGCTGACCGCCAGCACCGATCGCACGGCGCGTATCTGGGATGCTCACACCGGCCGCCAGCTGATGCTGTTCGCCGGCCATCGCGCCATGCTGACGACGGCGGTCTTTTCGCCCGACGGCGCCCTCATCCTGACCACCAGCGCCGACGGCACGGCCCGCATCTGGGAAGTCGCCAGCGGGCGCCTGGTGCACGAGCTTTTGGGCCACGGCAAGGTCATCGAGATGGGGCAGTTTTCGCCCGATAGTGGGCGCGTTCTGACCGCGGGACACGACGGCACGGCTCGTCTGTGGGAGGTGCGCAGCGGCCGCCTGCTGCTGACTCTGGCTGGACACACCGATCGCGTGACCGCGGCGCTGTTTTCGCGCGATGGCCGGCGGATCTTGACGACCAGCTGGGATCGCACCGCTCGCATCTGGGATAGCGAGAGCGGGCAGTCGCTGCGGACGCTGGTCGGCCACGGTGACCGGCTGAACCTGGCGGCGTTTTCGGCCGATGGCACGCGTGTCGCGACGACGAGCTGGGATCAAACGGTACGGCTGTGGAGCGTGACCGAGCCTGCTCCCCCGCCGTCGAGCAAACCCGCCCTCCCGGGCCAGCCCGCCCCCGCGGCCCCCGCGGCCCCGGCCACGGAATTCATCAGCCTGCCGCATGACGAGCGCATCCAGGCCCTGGTCTTTTCCCCGGATGGCAAGTGGCTGGCCAGCGCTGGGGCCAACGGCATGCTGAACCTGTGGGACGCACGCGAAGGCAAGCTGAAGGCGCGCCTCAATGGGCACTACGGCAGCATCTTCGGTCTCGACTTCGCCCCCGACAGCCAGCACTTCGTCAGCACCGGCAGCGACCGCACGGTGCGGCTGTGGAACGTCGGGGTCGAGCGCGCCGTCGCCGTCCTTTACGGCCACAGCGCGGTCATCTACACCGCGGCGTTTTCGCCCAACGGTGCTCGCGTCGTCACCGCGAGCTATGACCAGACCGCCCGCATCTGGGATGTGCGCGCCGGGCAGCCGGTCGCCATTCTGCAAGGCCATCGCCGCGGCGTGACCAGCGCGACGTTTTCGCGCAGCGGCAGCCGCATTGTCACCACCAGCGAAGATCACACCGCGCGCTTGTGGGCCTGGCCGGGCGGGGCCGAGATCGCGACGCTGCCCGAGCACACCAACCTCGTCAACATGGCGGCGTTTTCCCCCGATGGCTCGCTGATCGCCACGGCCAGCAGCGACAACGATGTTCGGCTGTGGGATGGGCAGACCGGCCGACCGCTGCGCGTCCTGCACGGGCATCGCCGCCCGGTGTTCGCCGTCGCCTTTTCGCCCTCGGGCGAGCGGCTGGTTTCGGCGGGAGCCGATCAGGTGCTGCGCTTCTGGGATCCGCAGACTGGCGCCCAGACTGCCGAGGTCAGCGGCCACAGCGGCAACACCAACTGGCTGGCCTTTTCCCCGGACGGCCGCCTCATGGTGTCGACCGGCAGCGAAGGCGAGACCTGGGTGCGCGACGGCCACAGCGGTGCCCCGCTGCGCATGCTGCGCGGCCACAGCAGTCGCGTGAACCGCGCCGAGTTCTTCATTTCGAGCGGCACCGGCGGCGATCTGCGACTGGCCACCGCGTCGAGCGATCGCAGCGTGCGGATGTGGGATCCCCACACCGGCACCGTGCTCAGCGTCCTTTCGGGCTTTGCTGATGAGGTGTCTTCGGTGTCGCCCTCGCCCGATGGGCGCCGCCTGCTGATCGTCAGCGGCGAGCAGGGCGTGCGCCTGTGGGATGTCGCGGCCGAGATGCCGCTTACCGTCCTGCCCGGCTTCTTCGAAGAGTCGATCACTGCGAGCTATGGCTGGCCCGATGGTCGCTACTTCATCATCGCCAGCAGCGACGGCCTAACCAAGGTCTACACCGACGACTACCCGGCGAATCTGGCCGGCACGCTGAGCGCCGCCTGCGCACTCTTGCGCCACCAGCGCGAGTTCGAGCGCGTCAAAGCCGACTGCCCCAGCAACTGACCGCCCGCCACGGCTTGCAAGATCGTCGCGCGGCGCCATGTGACCGATCGGTCACTTTGCCATGAAGGCCTGCACCGTAGCGACCGTGACCCCGGGATCTTCTTCCTGCGGGACGTGACCTAGCCCCTCGAACATCACCAGCTTGGCGCCAGGGATGTCGCGGGCGAAGGTATGGGCGTACTCGGGCGGCACCAGGCGGTCCTGCGCGCCCCACAGGATCAGCGTGGGCTGGCGCAGGCTGCGGATGTGCTCGGGATTTCCGGTGTAGCCCTGGCGAAAGCGATGCACGATGGCGATGCGGTTGCCGGCCCGCAGCGTCATGTCGCGATAGCGATCGATCAGCTCGGGCGTGACCTTGCTGGGGTCGCCGTAGACGTTCTTCAGGCTGCTCTCGATGATGTGGCGCGGCAGCACGTTGCGCATCAGGCGATTGAGCACCGGCACGCGCGCGATCCGGAAGCCAATCGGCATCGACTGCGGCTTGGGCGGATAGCCGCTGGAGTCGACGAGGATGAGGCGCTCGACGCGGTCGGGATGCGCGTAGGCGGTGGCCCACGACACGAAGCCACCCAGCGAGTTGCCGCCGATGATCACCCGCTTTACACCCAGCGAGTCGAGCACGGCGATGACGAAGCGCACATAGGCATCGAGCGAGTAGTCGTGATTTTCGTTCGGGCCGGTCAGGCCAAAGCCCGGCAGATCGAAGCGAATGACGCGCCGCTCGCGCTTGAGGA
>DAORCZ010000580.1:0-5673 GCA_035345735.1 Pseudomonadota bacterium
CGTCGCGGCGGTGGTGCTGATCACCGTGACCCACTGGGTGCTGGGAGCCCGCGAAGCCAAGCACTGGCTGGGCTTCCTGCGCAAGCGCGTCGAAGCCGCCGCCGATCAGGGCAGCCGCCAGTCGCTGATGCTGTTCGGCATCGCGTTCTTCGCCGCCTATCGCGAGGCGCTAGAGACCGTGCTGTTCTATCGCGCGCTGCTCTTGGACGCCGGGCCGGATGGCCTGCGGCCGGTGCTGCTGGGCATTGGGCTCGGCGTGGCCCTCCTGGTGGCGCTGGTGCTGGTGGTTGGTCGCCTGGGGCGCAAGCTGAACCCGCGGCCGGTGATGCTGGCGTCGAGCGTGCTCTTGGCTGTGCTCTCGGTATCGCTGACCGGACACGGCGTGCACTCGCTGCAAGAGGGCGGTTATCTGCGCATGTCGATGCTGACCTTCGGCGACTCGGCGTGGTCTGGCATCTCGACGCTGGGCATCTATCCGACCTGGCAGGGGGTGCTGGCTCAGCTGGCGGTCGTCGGGCTGCTGCTGGCGCCTAGTGTGCTTGCGCGGCTGGGGGCAGCGGACAAGAGCGGCCCGGCCCCCGGCGGCACGGCTCAGCCCTCGCAGGCCTAGAGCGATGTCGGAAGCCTTGCTCGAAAACGACTGGCTGCGCCTGCGGATCGCCATCGAGCACGGCGCCAGCCCGATCGAATTCAGCCTGCGATCGAGCCACGTTCCCGCTTGTCCGTCGTCCTCCCCCGACTTCTTGCCGATCCTGCGTCCGACATCGGCGGCGGTGCTGCGGGCCGGCGACTCGGCACGCTTCGGGAGCTATACGCTCTGCCCCTACAGCAACCGCATCCGCGACGGTCGGATGCGCTTTTTGGGGCGTGAGTTCTTGCTCTCTCCGAACTGGCCCGATGGGCAGGTCATCCATGGCGACGTCCGCATGCGGCGTTTTGTCGTCGAGCAGCCCGATGCCCAGACCCTGCGCTGTCGCTACGACTCGCGGCACGAGCCGTCGCCGAACTTCCCATTTCACTTTGCGCTAGAGACAGCCTATCGCCTGGCGGGGACGGCGCTGCACATCGACCTGACCCTGACGAATACCGACAGCCAGCCGATGCCGGCCGGCCTGGGCATCCATCCGTACTTTGTGCGGACGCTGTGGCCGGAGGCGGCGGACCCGCTCCTGCGCTTTTTCGCCCGCGGCGAGTATGTCGTCGACGCGCAGGTCATTCCCACCGGACCTGCGCAGCCGCTCTCGGCGGATCACGACTTTGCGCAGCCCCGCTCGGTCTATGCCCAGCCCATCGACTGCGTGTTTGCGGGCTGGGATGGGGAGGCCACGCTCACCTGGCCAGGTACCGGCGTGACCTTGGCGCTGCACGCCGATCGAGTATTTGGCCACTTCGTCGTCTACAACGGCGATCCCGACGGCACCCTGGCGCTGGAGCCGGTGAGTCACGCGACCGACGCCTGCAACCTCGCTGAGCGCGGCGTCGCGGGCACCGGCCTGCAGGTCCTCGCCCCGGCTGCATCCCTACGCGGTCGCATCACCCTGGCCCTACACCTCGATGGGGCGAGCGGCTAGGCGGCCAGGATAGCGATCGTGACGGCCGGTTTAGGGCGCGATGAGGACCACGAAGACGTGGGTGGGCGGGCTGTCGGTGCTGGGGTCGCTGGGCGGCGTGGTGTACAGAGTGCACAGGCGCAGGACCGGGCCAGCGACGGAGAGCTCGGTGTGTAGCTCGGGCAGGGCGAGGCCTAGACGATCGGCCGGGCCGGGACCCGGGGCGATGGCGCTGGCGTAGTGGATGCGCTGCACGCGCGAGCGGCGATGGCCGACATCGAAACTCGCCACCTGCGTGCTGGGCAGGAGGGTGTAGCTCTCGCAGCGCGTGTTGGGATCGTAGGCGTCGTAGTACAGGCTGGGGCGATCTCGGCTGCGGCCGGGGCTACCAGCCGACTCGTCTAGCTCGACCATCAGCGTCTGGCCGTGAAGCTTTACGCGAAGTGGCGCGGGTAGCAGATCAGCCACCGCCGAAAACGGCAGCGGCAGCGGCACGTACTGCTTGGGGGCCCGCACCGCGACCAGCGATAGGGTGAGCTGGCGACCCTGTGGCGTGCGCAGCGCTTGGGCGCGGCTCGCGCTAGGTGGGGCTTCGACCGTTGCCGTGACCGGGGACAGCGGTAGCTCTAGGCGCAGCGTGCTATCGCCGGCGCTGCTGCCCGTCGTCAGCTCGCCGGTCCGTGGGTGCAGGGCTGCGGCCAGCTCAGCCAGGCTCGGGCGAGAAGCGGCCTCGGTGCGCAGCGCGGCCAGCACGGCGGCCTCGATCTGCGGCGGCAGGCTGACGCTGACCGGCAAGCGCGGCAGCTCACGACGGGCTCGTGCCGCAAGTGTCGCCTTGCCCAGATCTCCGCCGAGCAGCTGATAGCTCATCGCGCCGACGGCGTAGACATCGGCGGCTGGCGAGACAGGCCCACCGGTGACGCGCTCGGGCGCGAGGTATTGCGTGTCGCCGATCGGCAGCGTCTGCCGTTCGCTCATCGGCCCGTCGGGCGTGCCGAGCAGCGACTCCAAGTGAAAGTCGGTGAGCACCACACGCGGGCGGGCGGCGATGATCTCGACCGACGGCTCGCGCATCGGCAGCGAAAGCGGCGTCGGGGTCGGGCTCGGTGGCAACGGCAGCGGGGCCGGCGTCGGCGAGGCCTGCGAGGGCAGGAGCGGACTCGCCGCGACGCCCTTGGGGATGTACAGGCCAAACGAGGAAAGCGACAGGTTGCCGTGGACAAAGCCGGGCTGCGTCGCCTCGGCCTCGCACAGGCCAGCCAGCATTTCGTGGATCAGGGCCAGCGCTTCATCGGGCGGCGGTAGCGGCCCGGGATCGATCAAGGCCTGCAGCGTATTGCGCAGCTGCGGCATCACCAGATAGCTGCTGCCCAGCGTCGGCAGCTCGCCCAGGTGCAGGACCGGCAAGAGGTGCGGCGAAGCCTTCTCGATGCTGCGGCGATCGGCAAACTCGCGCAGGCGCTCACGCTGCAATGCCGAGAGAGCCGCCACTTCCGGGCCGCGACCACAGACCAGGATCAGGACGTCCTTGTTCTCTAGGATGCCGGTTCCGCGCGCCTGTTTCTCCGCCGCTTCCTCGCGCATGATCTCGGCGAGGTAATAGAGCTTGGGATAGGGGCGCTCCGACTCCTGCGTGTGGCCGATCCAGCGACGGATGCGATAGCGACCTTCGACGATCACCCCTTCCAATCGCTGCGGCTGACGCAAGAGCGGCTGGTTGGTCGGTACGGCGCTGTGGCGCGGCGGCTGCGCGGGTCGTGGCGCTCCCCCCGCGAGCTGCGCCGGTTCCAGCGTGGCTTCTAGGCGTCGCGCCGCTTCTTTGCTTTCACCGCTGCTCGCTCCGATGGGCGGCAGCGACAGCGACTCATCCGGCGGCAGCAGCTTGCCGCCCCGCGGCGGTCGATGCAGCAGCGGCTTAGGCACATGGGTCAAGAGGGCAGGCGCATTGCCGGTCAGACTGATGCCCCACTCGGCAACGAAGCGGGCAATCGCCGAGATGTTGGCGAAGCGACCACCGGCTTCCTGCACCACCTGATCGAGCTCGGCACCGAGGTCGGCAGCGCTCTGGAAGCGCTGGGCGGGATCCTTGGCCAGCGCCTTGTGCACGACCATTTCGAGGAGCGGCGTGGCCTGCGGACAGACGCTGCGCAGGGGCGGGATATCGCCGCGCATGACGGCGTAGAACGTCGAGACCATGTCATCGCGTTGAAACAGCGGCCGGCCGCTGCACAGCTCGTAGAGCACCACACCGACCGCGAAGACATCGGAGCGCCCATCGAGGGGTAGCCCTTGGATTTGCTCGGGCGACATATAGGCCGGCTTGCCCTGCAGGCCTTCTTCTTTGCGCACCAGGCGGCGATCGGCGCGGGCCACCCCGAAGTCGATGACCTTGACCAGGCCCTCGGAAGTCACCATCAGATTCGAGGGCGAGACGTCGCGGTGCACGACATTGAGCGGTCGGCCCGAGGGATCGCGCAGGGTGTGGGCAGCGTGCAGCCCAGCACAGGCCTGACTGACCAGCGAGGCCAGAAGGTCCGGCGGCATGCGCTCGCCGCGCTGCTGAAGCTGCGCTGCCATGTGCGACAGCGTCGTGCCACGCAGGTATTCCATGGCCAGGAAGAGCACGCCGCCTTCTTCACCGACGTCGTAGATCTTCACCACGTTGTGGTGGTTGATCTCGGCGGCGATGCGCGCTTCATCTAGGAACATCGCCGAGGCATCGACGATGTCGAACATCTCGGGCTGGATCAGCTTGATGGCCACTGAGCGACTGAAGCCCCCAAGACCGGTCTGGCGCGCCAGGTAGACCTCGGCCATGCCGCCGCCGCCGAGGCGGGCAATCAGGCGATAGCGACCGAAGGGAACGGCCAGACCCAGACTGATGCGGCAGCGCGGGCCGCCGCGCCCGAAGCTGATCTCGTAGGCCCCAGGGCAGGGCAGGGGGGTGGGAGCGGTCGGCTCGACGCGCTGGGCTCCGGCGCCGCCGACGATAAAGGTGCCAGCAGTGCTGCCGAGGTCGGCTAGCGCGAAGGCATCGCGGACCGCCTGTAGCTCGGCGTGATGGCGTGAGACTGCGCCTTCGGGGATGACGACGTCGTTCGCCGGATTGCGGCCGATACGTACCCGTTCCGTGTCGAAGAACAGAAGCTGCTCACCAGAGCGGGCCCCGGTAAGTAAATGAACCTCAGTTACTGTGCCGATAGGCTGACCTTGCAGGCTGCCGAGCGTCGAGCCGGCGGGGGCGGGACGCGAATCACCCGACTCAGAAGCGGAGGGAGGGGCTGGGCCGGCCGCCATGGGTGAGCTCAGAACACGACAGGAGGAGGGGGCTGCGGGGTCCCCGGTTTACGCGGTGGGGGACGGACGGGACGCGAGCCTTTGCCTCCCGGAGCCAGCGGCCGCGCCGGGGTGGTGGGGTGGCTGACTTGGGCGGTCGGTCGCTGCGCTCCTGCCGGAAGCTGGGCTTGCGTTCGGGCTGGAACGCCGACGCCGGGCCCGCCCATCGCTGCGCCCTTGAGCACGCCGGCACCGACGCCCGCCGGGGCTGCGGCTGGGCCGGTCTCACCACCTGGCGGTGGCACCACGCGCAGGTGACGCAGGTGCTCGGGAAGCTCACGCATGCGGGCTTCGGAACCGAGCGCGGCAAGCGGCGGCAAGGGGAAGCCTGGCAAGAGCGGTCCGCCGCGGTCATTGGGCTTGACGTTGGCCGGCTTGTCCTGCGGCAGCTCGACGAGCGGCGCCTCGCGATTGGCAGCGTACATATAGCGCGTCCACATCGGCACGCTGATGGTGAACGAGGCGTCGGTATAGCCCAACTGGCGCTCGTAGGTGTCGTCGCCGACCCAGGCGGTGGTCATCCAGCGCGAGGTGTGGCCGACGAACCAGACATCGGACGTACGGCTGGAGGTGCCGGTCTTGCCCGCGGCGATCAGCTTGGCATCGCGAATCGGCTTGCTGTGGCCCTGGCTGACGACGCGGCGCAGCAGCGTGTCCATCAGGTACGCCGTGCGCGGCGCGATCACCGGCCGACGCATCCGACCCGCCGTCGCGACCAGGCGGTCCAGGCGACTCTTGCCATCCAGCATCGGATCATCCCAGGCGCTGGCGTCGTACAGCACGCGCC
>DAORCZ010000581.1:0-5655 GCA_035345735.1 Pseudomonadota bacterium
GCGCCCGCACCCACGCATCCTGCGCGAAGGGACCCCCGACCGCTTGGGCGTCATCGAGCACGACCGGCTCGTGGGTGCGCAGGGCGTAGCGGGCCAGCGCGGCGGGCAGTGGTTCTCCGGCAGAGGAGCCATCGCCCAGCGGCTGGTCGAGCACGCGCAAGAACCCGTCGGCGGCGACATCGGCGAACGCCTTGATGCGCAGAGCGCCGGCGCGCGAAAGGACCAGCGAGCCCCGCCGTGCTCCCGCATGCTCCAGCGTCAGCGTCATCACGCGGTCGAGCAGCATCGGGATATCGGTCTGGTCGGCAATGGCCTGCGCCGCCTGGATGACAGCGGTCGCATCAAACGCCTGCGTCAGCACCGCGCCCGCGACCCCCTGGCTCGACTGCCGTACACTGAGTCCGTCGGACTGCGTCGAGTCGACGAGATCCGGGAATCGCTGCTGCAGGGTCCTTACGCGGCCATGGGCCCCCCAAGCCGTCCAAGCGCCGCAGGCATCCTGCAGATAGGAACGGGCGACGGTCGTGCGTCCGCGGCTGCGATAAAAGTACGCGGCCCGCTCCCCGGCCAGCGCGGCCTCGCCCGGCAGCCGGGCTGCGTTGGCCTGCTGAATCGCTTGATCGAAGGCGGCGATCGCGTCCCCATCGCGTCCCCGGCTCGCGGCGCGCTCGGCTTCGATCAGCGCGATGCGAAACTGGAAGCTCTCGGGGTTGTGCCGGGCCAGCCGACGGAGGGTGCGTAGAGACCGCGCGATGCGGTGCTCCGCCTGCATCTGCTGGAACCGTGACAGCTTGCCGAGCCGGGTCGCATCGAGCATCGCACATCGCGCGTGCCACACCGGGATCATCCAACTGTACGTTACGCAGAAAAGGACAGGGCGAGCATCCTCCAATTGGATCCGAGCCGCGTCACAGCGATCCTCCAAGTACAGCAACCAGGAACGGAGCAAACAGAAGGCCACCAGTGCTTTGGGATCTTTCTCGCGAGCGATGGCGAGGTACTGTTCCTGGTCGAGAAACTCGCCGGTCAGCTGGGTGATATCGGGGCCCGGATCGAGGAGCTTGGCCAGCACCTGGTTCATGATCAGACAGATCTCTGCCAGCCGTGGGCCGCCGCTGCTCTTCAGCAGCTGATCGAACCCGCGTCCCTCGCTCAACGATTCTTCGATCGGTCGGTTGCCCCACAGGTTGTAGGTCATGCGGATGACCGCGGACGTCTGCGCACCATGCAGATCCCCGCTGTCGAGAGCGGAGCTCCACCCCTTGAGCGCCAGCTCGCCGGTTTCGCGGAAGGGCCGGACCCAGGCCTCGGAAAGCCAGGCCGCCGTGAAGTGCGTTCGCGAGCGGAATGGGAGGCACTCGGGTCG
The DNA here is from genome assembly GCA_035345735.1 of Pseudomonadota bacterium. Taxonomy (GTDB): domain Bacteria; phylum Myxococcota_A; class Polyangia; order Palsa-1104; family JAEUJZ01; genus JAEUJZ01. The sequence continues at coordinate 1,367 of DAORCZ010000581.1, forward strand.
TTCGGCCAGGGTCAGGGCGACCCGACCAATGCGCACGCCGAGCGGGATGTCGCCGACGGTGTCGCTGACAAACCCCCCGTAGCCTGCCAAGGCCACGGGCGTGGCCGGGGCCACGCCATGGCGCAGAGACAGCGTGAGCAGACGGAACCCGACTACGGCCGTCAGATCGGGACAGACTTCATAAGAATACGAGTGAATGAACCCGATGGCCCGCATCGCCGCATGCTTGATGGGATCATCGATCTTGGCCAGAGACAACATCTGCTCCGGCGTTTTCCGACCGAGCGCCAGGCGGAAGCGGGCCACCTCCAGCAGGAGCTCAGCGCGGGTCGGATTCCGGGAAACCGGCTCGCCCAGGTCGGCCAGGTGGCCGAGCGCCACGCGCAGCGCCTCTTCGCCTCTGGACTTGACGATGTAGGCTTGGATGCGGATCTCGCGGGCCCGGACCTTATCGAGGAGCGTCCGCGCGTCGCGTTCCACTCCGTCGAGCAGTGCCTCCATCGCCCCCATGTCGCCGGCGTAGACTGCGGCTTCCGCCGCGGTCGTATCTAGCTCCAGACTCGCCTGGTAGTCGCGCCCAAACCGCGCGGGACCGCGCAGCTCGAGCGCCGTGCGCAAAAGCTCCCACGCCGACGCAAACGCAGTCGCCGCCATGGCCCGCCGCGCCGCCCGGAGGTTCCAGTCGGCCAGCTTATCGCGGTCCGCCTGGTCGGTCCGCAAGGCCGCGCCTTTGTTGAGGTGGGTGACGATCTCGAACAGCCGCTGCTCGCGCTCTTCACCCGAGAGCTCCGCCAGCAGCCGCTCGCCGATGGCGTGGTGGGTTGGCGCCAGCTCGTCCGGCCCCAGGGTCGCGTAGGCCGCCTGCTGCACGCGGTCGTGAACGAAGCGGTAGCGCACCACCGTGTCATCCGCATCCGATACGGTCCGGTAAGCGCCGCTCAGTGGGATGACCAGCCCCGCTTGCAGCGCGGGCCACAGCGCTTCGGCCGTCGACTTGCGCGAAGCTCCGGATACCGCGGCCAGGGTTGCCAGATCGAGCTCATTGCCGATGCATGCAGCCAGACGCAACGCGCGCTGCGTCGGTGGGGCAAGCCCCAAAATGGCAGCGCTCATCAAATCGGCGACGTTATCGGCCGCTGGCAGCAGCGCCAGCGCCTGCCCCGGCACCTGAAAGCAGCGCGCAGTCTGGTTGAAGGTGATCACTTGGTCGCGGTGCAGCTTGCGCAGGATCTGGGTCACGAAAAACGGGTTGCCGGCGGTGCGCTCAAACAGGACCTGCGCAAAGTCGGCCACCTCGGCTGCGGGTGCGCGGAGCGATGCCGCGACCAGTGCCTGCACGTCCAGCTCGGCCAAGGGCCCGATGGGCAGGTTCGTCATCTGTACACCACGCGCCGCCAGCTCGCGCATCGCAATCTGAAGCGGGTGCTGCGCGCCGACCTCGCCATCGCGAAATGCACCCATCACCAAAAAGTGACCGCTGCCTGGCCTCGTACATAGATGCGTCAGCAGGCTCAGCGAAGACTGATCGGCCCACTGCAGATCATCAAGCACGAGCACGAGCGGGTGCTCCTTCTTGGCCAGCACGCCGACAAAGTTCTGAAACGTCAGCTCGAAACGGACCTGCGCTTCGCTCGGGGGTAGCTCCGGTGCCGGCGGACGACGACCGGTGTGCAGCGCGAGCTCGGGCAGGACGTCGACGAGGACCGAGACATTGACGCCGAGCGCCGCATCAAACGCCTCACGATATCCGCGGAGCTGCGCCTCCTCTTCCGTCAGCAGTTGTCGCAGGAGCCCGCGAAAGGCCTGCAGCACCGCGGCGAAAGGAATTCCACGGCTGTACTGATCGAACTTGCCGGCGGCAAATAGACCGCGACAGCCCACGATCGGTCGCTGCACTTCGCTGATCAGCGCCGACTTGCCGATGCCGGGTGCGCCAGGCAGGAGCAGCACTTCAGTCCGCCCCTCGGCGGCGCGGTCAAAGGCATCGAGCAGCGTCCGCACCTGCTCCTGCCGTCCATACAGCACCTCGGAGACGATGAACTGCTCGCTCACATCGGCGCTACCAAGCTCGAATGGTTCATCGATGCCGCGCTCCGCAGCGGTCTGGCAGCGCGTCAGATCCGCCAGCAGACCGGCGCTACTCTGGTAGCGCTCCTCCGGCGTCTTGGCCAGCAGCTTGTGCAGCACGCGCGACAGGCAGCGCGGCACTTCAGGTCGATGCTCACAGGCAAGCTTCGGCAGCCGCGCAATGTGGCAATGGACCAGCTCCAGCGGGTCATCGCTGGCAAACGGCGGATGGCCGGTCAGCGCATGGTACAGCGTCGCTCCCAGACCGTAATAGTCGGCGCGATAGTCGACACCGCGGTTCATGCGCCCGGTCTGCTCGGGGGACATGTACAGCAGCGTGCCCTCCAGCAGCGCCGGGCGGTTGGCGGCGTGCTGCTCACGGGGGAGCTCAGCGGCCAGGCCGAAATCGATCAGCTGCACCAGCTGGCGGATCGGATGGCAGACGACATTGGCCGGAGTGATGTCTTTGTGGAGCATGCCCGCTGCATGCACGCGCCCCAGAATCGTTGCCAGCTCGCGGGCCAGTGCAAAGAACTGTTCGAGCGGTAGCGGCATCGGCAGGCGCGCAAGGGACTCGGCTCCTTCGTCGGCAAAGACGATGTATCGCGAGTGGATGCTGGTCTCAAGCTCCAGCGCCGTGGGTATTCCGGGGCCGGCCAGCCTGCGCAAGATCGCGAACTCACGATCGAAGCGGGCAATCTGCGCGGGGGTTGGATACTGCGCTTGCAGGCGCTTGATCAGCACGCGCTCACCGTTGGTACGGCGCGTAGCTCGGTACACGCGAGTCTCCGAACCCGCATAGATCTCTGCTGCAGTCAGGAAGCGCTCTTCGGGCATCATCCGGGATGTTTTACATTCCTCACAGAAGAGTTCCTACATTCGGCTCAGCCCTCTTTGAATCAGCGTCCGTGAGCCACTCCGGGGAGCTCACGCCATCCGCATAGGCCCATTCCGCATAGGCCCATTCCGCATTCGAATACTTCTGTCCGTCTGCGCCGCCCCGCGCAGCGGATGCGAGGGGCGTTAGCGCAGAGACAACTCTTCGGCCATAGACGGTCCACACGGAGTCAACGAACCGATGCGCGCTGCGCGGCGAAACGCCTTGGGGAGAGTCACTTTCCGCCACGTCACGGCCTGATCATGCGCGGCAGCAGCCGGTCAACGCGCTGTATGTAATCACGATACTGGCCACCGAACTGATCGAGCATCATCTGCTCCTCGGCATCGATGCGCGCCAAATACATCGTTGCCGTGGCCGCGATCATAATTGCTCCAATCAGCGCATTGGCCGACAGCAGCAACACGCCGATGGCATACAGAAAAAATGCCGAATACATCGGGTGACGCACGTATTGATAAGGGCCATCGGTACGCAGCACGTGATCGGTGGAAATCTCCAGCACGCCGCTCCACAAATGACCGAGCGTATGATGCGTCCATGCATACAGCAGCACCGCCGCCAGCATTGAACCCGCACCGAACCAGCGCACTGCATCCGGCAACGGCAATTGCGCGAACTTAACGCCCATATCGAAAATATAAAACATGACGGAATAGTTGGCCGCGTAGATAATTACATAGCCAAACCGCGACCATGTTCCATGACGCGAATGGATTTTTTGTTTTGCATGAAATGTGCGGATATAAAACTGGCGCAGAAAGAAATAACCGAATGCCAGCACGGCCAGCACGATGCGATACGTCAACTCGTGACTCAAGAGATCATCCCCTGTTCCTGCGCAGGCTGATCACGTTCAGTGCTCCTTGCGCTTGCTACCGGGATCAACAAATTTGATCGCCTGCACCTCAACCCCGTGCGCCAGCGTTTCTTCGCCGACCCGCGGCTGGTTGACGCGGGTTTTCAATGCTTCTTCGGCGTGATCGCTACGCGCCCTCTGAGCATCGAACGGCTCCCTGAAACCGCAGCTGACGCATTCGCGAAAGCGCTGACCACCGTCAGTGGATAAGCGATTCAAACGCGGTTCTTGTGCCATGGACGGGGAAGTCATGACGTGCATCAGAGACCGATCGCCGACGGCACGGGACAGTCCGCTCTAAACTGTCTCCGATTTGTATGGAACATAACAAGTGATTTCTTCCCTGATGGGTCGCTGGATAGGCCGGTGGAAGGGGCTCTGCTGGGAGCCTGACGACAACCGCTTGTCAAAACGTCGGCGACCTCAAGGCGCTCGGCGTGCAGCGCGTCGCCTTCCCGCGCGGTC
>DAORCZ010000582.1:0-5654 GCA_035345735.1 Pseudomonadota bacterium
CACGATGCCGCGCCGACCGGAGCGCCGCACCAGCGCCTTGCGCGCCTCGTAGATACGTCGCCCGAGGCCGCGCCCACGATAGGTGGGATGAACGCTGATGTCGGCGCCGTAGTAGTAAGCGCCGCCCGGCTGGTGCGTACGGAAGTAGAAGCCATCGCAGAACTCGGCGAAGCGGTGGTCCGGGTGGGCAAAGTCAAAGTCGCAGAAGAAGCCCGAGCCCTGCCCGATCACCTGTCCGTCGAGCACGACGACGATCTGGCCCTCGGGGAACACCGCGTACTGACTTGCAAAGTGCGGCACGCGCATCAGCTCGGATTCGTGCAGCGTCGGGTAGCAGGTGCGCTGTAGCGCTTCCAGGCCGGCAAAGTGCTCGGGCTGCAGCGTGGTGAAGACGGGGGTGTCGGGGGTGTTCATAGGTCGGCGGGGAGGGCGCCGATGATACGCGGGGTCGGGGCGTACGAGCGAGCAGGCTTGGCATAGGATGCGATCCACCATGTCGGATTCCCCTTCCCCTGCGGATATGCAGACGGCGGCGGCGGTGTTGATGGTTCGGCCGTCCCGCTTTGGTTGGAATGAACAGACGGCGGCCAGCAACACCTTTCAGGTGGCTCCGGCAGCGTCGTCAGAGGTTGTGGCGACGCAGGCCGACGAGGAGTTTGGCCGGCTGCAGGCGCTGCTCGTCGGGGCCGGAATCACCGTGCGGGTATTCGACGATCCCGGCGCGCCGCACACGCCAGATGCCGTGTTTCCCAACAACTGGTTTTCGACGCATGCCGACGGGACGCTGGTGCTGTACCCGATGGCCGCGCTGAATCGTCGCGCTGAGCGTCGGCCGGCCTGGATCGCGGTGCTGCAAGAGGAACTCAGCACGACACGTCTCCTCGATCTGAGCCATCACGAAGCGGCGGGGCGGTTCTTGGAAGGGACGGGCAGCTTGGTGCTGGATCGATGCGAGCGCGTGGCCTACGGCGCGCTGTCCTCTCGCACCCACCCGCAGGTCGCTGGCGAGTTTGCGGCGGCACTGGGCTATCGCCTGCGCCTGTTTGCGACCGAGCCGCAGCGCGGGCAGCCGGTCTACCACACCAATGTGCTGCTTTCGCTGGGGGCCACCGCCGCGGTCATCTGTCTGTCGGCGATTGCCGACGAGCGCGAGCGACAGGCCATCGCCGCGGAGCTTGTGGCGAGCGGGCGCGAGCTAGTCCTCATCGACCCCGGTCAGTTGGGCGAGTTTGCCGGCAATGTCCTTGCGCTGCGCAACCCACAGGGCAGGCGCTTCTGGGTGATGTCGAGCCGGGCCCACGCTGCGTTTTCGCCGGCCCAGCGCGAGCAGCTAGCGCGTCATGGAGAGCTCTTGCACTCGCCGCTTTCGACGATTGAAGCGGTGGGCGGCGGGAGCGCGCGCTGCATGCTGGCCGAGCTGTTTCCTCGGTCAACCTCGTCGCCGGGCGAGTAAAGTGCGGGCATGGACATCGCTATCACGCGCGACATTCCGCAGTCGATCCTGCGCTGCGAGCTGACCCATCTCGATCGCGAGCCGATTGATTATGAGCGGGCCGTGACGCAGCACGAGGCGTACTGTCAGGTGCTGAGTGATCTGGGGCTGTCGCTGCAGCGGCTGCCCGCCGACGAAGCTTATCCCGACTGCCCGTTTGTCGAGGATACGGCGGTAGTGCTCGACGAGCTGGCGATCCTGGCTTCGCCCGGCGTGGTCTCGCGGCGGGGGGAGGTGACGAGCATCGCGCGCATCCTCAGCCGCTATCGTCCGCTGTCGCGCATCGAGCCGCCGGCGACGCTGGAGGGCGGCGATGTGTTGGTGATGGGACGCACGATCTTCGTCGGCAAGAGCTCGCGCACCAACGTCGCCGGGATCGCGGCGCTGGCCAAGTTCGTCGGCTACTTCGGCTATCGCGTGCGGCCAATCGAAGTCGCCGGCTGCTTGCACCTCAAGAGCGCAGTGACGGCGCTCGATAGCGAGACCGTGCTTTTGAATCCCGCGTGGATCGATCGCGGCGCGCTCGCCGAGCTTCGCATCGTCGAGGTCGCACCCGAAGAGCCCGGGGCCGCCAACGTGCTGTCGGTGCGCGACACCGTGCTGGCCCATCCCGGCTATCCCCGCACGCTAGAGCGCATCGTCGCCGCTGGCTATCGCGTCGCGCCCGTCGATATCTCAGAGTTTCTGAAGGCCGAAGCCGCGCTGACCTGTAAGAGCCTGCTCTTGCGCAGCTAGGAGATGGGAACTCGCGGCTACATGCGGTTGATGCCGTCGAAAGCCGCGGTCTTGTAGCACTCGGCGAGGGTCGGGTAGTTAAAGACGGTGTGGATGAAGTAGTCGATGCGGCCGCCGTAGGTCAGGACCGCTTGGCCGATGTGAATCAGCTCGGTCGCGCCCTCGCCGATGATGTGCACGCCCAAAAGCTCGCGGGTTTCGAGGTGGAAGATGAGCTTGAGCAGGCCGGTGTTGTCGCCGGTGATCTGGCCGCGCGCGATCTCGCGATAGTGCGCCTTGCCGACCTCGTAGGGGATGCCGGCATCGGTCAGCTCTTCTTCGGTGCGACCGACCATCGAGATCTCGGGAATGGTGTAGATGCCGTAGGGGAACAGGCCGGGCACGCTCTTGGCTTCGATGCCGAAGGCGTGACAGGCGGCCAGTCGGCCCTGCTCCATCGAGGTCGAGGCCAGGCTGGGAAAGCCGACGACATCGCCGACGGCATAGATGTGCGGCTGGCTGGTCTGGTAGTGGGCGTTGACTGGGATGCGACCGCGATCGTCGGGCTGGATGCCGATGCCCGGCAGACCTAGCGACTCGGTGCAGCCGGTGCGGCCGATGCTGTACAGCGCCTTGTCGGCGATGATCTGCTTGCCGCTCTTGAGCTCGATCTTGACGCGATCGCCGCGCTCGTCTTTGACCGGCGAGAGGTGGCTGACCTCTTCCCCCAGTCGCAACGTCACGCGCTGCTGCCGCAGGTGATAGGCCAGCGCATCCATGACCTCGGCATCGACGAAGGACAGCAGGCGCGGCCTTTTGTCGATGATCGTCACGCGCACGCCGAGCGCTGCGAAGATCGATGCGTACTCGCAGCCGATGACTCCGCCGCCGACCACCGCCAGCGTCCGCGGCAGGCTGTCGAGCTGCAGGATGTCGTCGCTGGTAAAGATCGTGCGCTGATCAAACGGAATCTTGCCGTCGCGCGTGGCGTGCGTGCCGGTGGCGATGATGACGTGGGCCGTGGTGATGTCGCGATGGCCCCGCCCATCCAGCGACTTCAGGCGCACGGTGTGGGCATCGACCAGGCTGGCATCGGCGCTCAGTAGCTCGACGCGGTTGCGCATCAGCTGATGGCGGATGACGTCCAGTTCGTGCCGGATGACGTGCGAGGTACGGAACAGCAGATCTTCCAGCGTGACGTTCGACTTCAGCACGTGCGAGACGCCGTACAGGTTGCGCTCGCGATAGCCCGAAAAATAGAGCACCGCCTCGCGCAGCGTCTTGCTGGGAATGGTGCCGGTGTTGATGCACACGCCCCCGAGCGAGGCCTTGCGTTCGATGACGGCGACCCGCTTGCGGAGCTTCGCGGCCTGGATGGCAGCTCGCTGGCCCGCCGGGCCGGAACCAATCACCAAAAGATCGTACTCATAGCCGGACATGCGCCCTCCTCGCTCTCCCCAGAGCATCGACTATATCGCGTTTGTCGCCGCCACTTCAGCCTCTGACGCACGGGCCGGCTTCAGCGCTTTACGTCGGGCGCCCGCATTCGGCATGCTGCGCGCATGAACGCCCGCCCGTGGCTTGCTCGCTATCTCGGCTTGGTGACGATCTACTCAACGCTGGGCTGCACGCAGCTCGCCGATGAGCCATTGCTGGGCAGCGACCCGCCCGGCGGAGAGCCAGCCCCCGAGACGCTGCTAGCGACTCCGCTCGGCGCCACGACCGACCCCAGCGGCACCACCTTTCGACTGTGGGCACCGACCGCCACCGCCGTGAGTGTGCAGGGCGACTTCGGGCCCAGCGCGGTGGCCATGACCTTGCTGGGTGCCGGCAGCCCGGGGGTGTGGGCGGTCCGCGTCGCGGCGGCGCATGCCGGACATCGCTATCGCTATCAGGTCACCGCCAAGGACGGACGCGTGCTCACGCGCATCGATCCCTACGGCCGGCAGGTCAAAGACGGTCAGTCGGTGATCGTCGATCCCGCCGCCTACAGCTGGACCACCGCCCCCTACGTGCGGCCGGGCAAGAACCAGCTTGTGGTCTACGAGCTTCACGTCGGCAGCTTCAACTGCCTCGGCGACTCGACGCGCTGCGGCTTCGCGGCGGTGACGGCGCGGCTCGACTACCTCCAGAACTTAGGCATCAACGTCATCGAGCTGATGCCCGCCAACAGCAACGGCAGCCCGCGCGGCTGGGGCTATAACCCGCACGGCTACTTCGCACCGCATGCGCCCTACGGCACCCCCGACGAGCTGCGCACCCTCGTCGATCAGGCCCATGCCCGCGGCATCTCCGTCGTGCTGGACATGGTCTACAACCACTACGACGGCTGGAAGGGAGCGCCGCTTTACTGCTTCGATGGCGACTGCGACAGCAGCTGGAGCGGGCCGTACTTCTTTTCCGATCCCAAGTATCGCAGCACGCCGTGGGGCCCCCGCTTTGACTACACGCGGACCCAGGTCGCCGACTTCATCGTCGACAACATTGCCGCCTGGCGCCGCGAGTACCGCATCGATGGCTTCCGCTGGGACTCGGTGTCGAACATCCGCGCCCTCGATGGCACCGGCAGCGTGCCGGGCGGCATCGCGCTTTTGCGACGCGCCAACGCGCAAGCGCAGCGCACCCCAGGAGCACTTTTGATCGCCGAAGATCTCAAGGGCTACGGCGGCGTCACCGAACGCAGCGACAGCGGCGGCCTGGGCTTCGACACCCAGTGGGACGCCGGCTTTCACTGGGCCGTGACCTCGGCCGTCAGCGGCTCCGACGACCGGGCCCGCAACCTGGCCGGCGTGCGCGATGCCCTCGGCGGTCGCTACAACGGCGATCCCTTCCAGCGCGTCATCTACAGCGAAAGCCACGACACCGTCGGCAACACCGGCACCCGCCTGCCCTCGCAGATCGATCCCGCCGACCCCGGAAGCTGGGCCGCCCGCAAGCGCTCGCTGCTCGCCGCTGCCATCCTGCTCACCGCGCCCGGCGTGCCGATGCTGTTCGCCGGCCAAGAGATCTTGTCCGTCGGCCGCTTCACCGACATGCCCGCCCCCCTCGACTGGACGCGCGAGACCGGACACGCCCGCATCCTCGACTTCTATCGCGACCTCATCGCCCTGCGCCGCAACCGCGCCGGCACCACCCCCGGCCTCACCGGCTCCGATCTGAACGTCTATCACCAAAACGACGCCGCCAAGGTCATCGCCTATCGCCGCTCGTCAGGCGCCGACACCGACGTCATTGTCCTCGCCAACTTCGGAAGCCAAAACTACACCCGCTACGACATCGGCCTGCCCGCCGCCGGCACCTGGAAAGTCCGCCTCAACAGCGACGACAATCGCTACTCCACCGACTTCGGCGGCGCCCCCGCCAGCGACCTCACCGCCACCGCCACCCCCCGCGACGGCCTACCCTACATGGGCGGCGTCGCGCTGGGGCCGTATAGCGTGGTGATCCT
>DAORCZ010000583.1:0-5650 GCA_035345735.1 Pseudomonadota bacterium
GGCCAACCGCCCTGAAGTGCGAAGCCTGCTGCGCCAGCGCGGCATTGACATTCCCGATGGCACAGTGTTCGTCGGCGGCGTGCTGGACACCTGCACCGACGAGATTCGGCTCTTTAATGAGTCGGTTGCAGCAGCACAAGCGCCCGAGCTGGCCCGCCTGCAGACCATGCTCAGCCGTACGCTCGGTCACCATGCGCACGAACGCTGTCGGCGCTTCGCATCCGCCTCCCCTGATTATTCTCCGGATGAAGCACGCGCCCATGTTGAAGAGCGCGCCGCGGATCTAAGCCAAGCGCGTCCAGAGCTTGGGCACGCGACCAATGCCGCCTGTATCGTGGGCCGGCGCAGCATCTCGCAGGGGATCTTCCTTGACCGACGCGTCTTTCTGGTCTCCTACGACCCCCTCGATGATCCCGACGGCCACATCCTAGAGCGCATTCTGCTTGCGGTGGTGCCGGTCTGCGCCGGCATCAATCTGGAGTACTTTTTTTCGACGGTAGACAACGAACGCCTGGGCGCGGGCACCAAGCTGCCACACAACGTCGTGGGTCTGATTGGGGTCATGAACGGCGCATCGAGCGATCTGCGCACCGGCCTGCCCAAGCAGATGATCGAGATCCATGAGCCGATCCGCTTGCAGCTCGTCCTCGACGCATCACCTGAGACGATCCGGGACATCCTGCGCAGGCAGCCAAGCCTGGCCGAGCTCATCGAAAACGAGTGGGTCCAGGCCGTTACGCTGACTCCAGCGCAAGGTCAGGTGCATGTGTTCTCTGCCGAGATGGGCTTTGTGCCCTGGCGGGCGTCGATCGATGACCTGTTGGCGCAGCCGGAAGGCGCCCACATACCGACAGAGGCTCTGGCGCAGCCCAGTATAGGGAGTTCCGCACAGAGCGAACCGTTTCCGCAAGTGCGCTTCTCCAGCGACTGGTACGGCGGGAAGCGCGACTTTGTGCCTCCGGCCTTGGTCCGCTGCCCGACGGAAAGGAGAGACCGACCATGAGCGCAGGCAGTGAGTCCTTGTTCACGCAGGCGGCGCTGGCTCCGGCGTGGCCCGCGCTGGCTGCCATGAGCATTGGGCTGCTCAATCAGCGCTCACGGCGCCTCTCGGAGCGAGCAGTCGTGACGATCGCGCAGCTGGCGCTGTGGCTGTCGTTTCTGTCCGTATGCGTCGCTTCCGTCGCATATGGCTGGCGAGGTGAATCCCATGTCGAGCGCATGCTGGGCCATTTCTATCAAGCGGGTGACTATGGCTTCGAGCTGCGCTTCCTTTTCGACGGCATCTCGCTACCGGTCGGGTTGCTGGCCACCGTCCTGCTGCTCGCGACCAGCCGGTTCTCTGCGCATTACCTGCACCGAGAGCCGGGCTTCACTCGCTTCTTTGTCCTGATGCTGATCTTCGCAAGCGGGATCCTGCTCTTGCTGTTGGCAGGCAGCTACGACCTGCTGTTCGCAGGGTGGGAGCTTGTTGGCTTGTCCTCCGTGCTTCTGGTCGGCTTTTTCCAAGAGCGGGCTGGCCCCGTGCGTGCGGCGCTGCGCGTGCTCATCACGTACCGCCTATGCGACGTCGGCCTGCTCGTCGCGCCGATTCTGCTTCACCTGACCCTTCACTCTTCAGCCTTCACAGAGGTACAGACCGCGCTAGCAACCTCTTCGTCAAAATCGCTGGTGCCCGCCACCGCGGTCTCGCTGTTCCTGTTGCTCGCAGCGATGGGCAAGTCCGCGCAGTTTCCGGTGGGGGGCTGGCTCCCCCGGGCCATGGAAGGACCCACGGCATCGAGCGCCGTTTTCTACGGCGCCCTCTCGGTGCATGCCGGCGTCTATCTTCTCCTACGATCCGCTGCGCTGTTCCAGCAGGCTCCAATCGCGCGGGCTGCGCTGGTTGGAGTGGGGCTTGTGACGGCGGTGATGGCCGCGGTCTCCGGCCGCGCCAGCGCGGACGCCAAGTCTGGCTTGGCCTATGCCACCATCAGTCAGGTCGGGCTGATGTTTGCCGAGTGTGGCATGGGCTGGACTCGGCTTGCGACCGCCCACCTCATCGCGCACACCATCCTCCGGTACTACCAGTTCTTGCGTGTGCCCTCTGTTCTGCAGGATGCTCTGGCTCAGCGAGCAGCCCTGGGGACCCGCGCACACAAGCGCTCGAAAGCGAAGTGGCAGGGCCTAACTTTGCCGGCACAGAGCTTCATATACCGGCTGGCGATCGAGCGTTTTGAAGTGGAGGCTTCCCTGGAGAGATTCCTCGCACGGCCCCTCTTCCTGCTGGCGCGATGGCTCGGCGAAGCGGAAGCACGCTGGATGGAAGCCGACAGAAAGGAGAAGCGCTAATGCACTCCTTCGCACTGCATCCACTCGCCGTATGCTTGCTCCCACTTGGCGGAGCAGGCCTCTTGTGGCTGCAGCCAGCAGCGTCGGCTTCTCACGTGCGTCGGGTCTGTGTGGCCGCGGCCTTGCTGACACTGACCGCCGCCATGGCCTTGGCCGCACGATTCGCATTGGACCCGCCCCAGAGCCACGCCCTACCTGCTGCACTCGCCGAACTGGCGCCCGAGCGATCCCATGTCGCGTTTGCGCTCGATAACCTAAGCGCTCTCCTTGTGCCCGTGACCTCGGCGCTTGCGCTCTGCATCCTCTGGGGATGCCCATCCGGCGAGATGACTTCCCGACCCGCCGCTCGGTCGCTTGTCGCTTTGTCGATGGTCCTGGGCACGCTGCTCTCCGTCAACCTGCTCTGGCTCGCTCTTTTTTGGACGGCATCTCTGCTGCCTCTCTATCTGGAGCTCCGATCCACGCGATCGGTCGCGGCCCGCAGCTATCGCATCATGCTTGTCTTGTGCATCGTGCCGATCTGGGCGCTGGTGGGCGCACTTTGCTGGCCCGGTGTGCTTCACCCCGCAGTTGCTGCTGGCGACCGCTTCGATATGAGGCTGCTGTCAACGGCGGACGCATTCAGCCAGCCCAAGATGGCTCTCTTGCTGGGCTCTCTTGTCTTGGTCGCGCTCCTCTGCCGTGTAGGCTGCTTCCCGCTCCATCTGTGGATCAGCCCGCTCTCGGCCCACGGTTCCGGCCCTCTCAGCCTGGTGACCTACTCAACGCCGCTTGGCATCTTTGTACTGACTCGCTTGCTGCTGCCTGTCTTCCCGAACGTGTGCCAGCTATCTCTGCCCAGGTTGCTCCCGTTGGCCGTGCTGAGTGCCCTGTATGGCGCCATCGTCGGTCTGGGGCAAAGGGATTGCCGCCGTGCCCTGGGCTACTTCTGGATGAGCCAGCAAGGATTTCTCTTGGCGGGGATCAGCGCACTATCAGTCGAGGGACTCAGCGGAGCACTGCTGCATGCGCTGGCCACTGTCATCGTGCGGACTGGGCTCGTGATCATTGTGCTTTCGGTGGCCGCACGGACTGGCACCACTGACGTAAGGCGGCTGGGAGGTCTCGCACTACGCGCACCGCGTATGTCGGCAGCCTTTCTGGTTCTCTCCGTCGCCGCTATCGGCATTCCCGGCACCATCGGCTTTGTCTCCGAAGATTTGATCGTGCAAGGGCTTGTCCGACAACACCCTATCGAAGCCGTCATGCTGCTCGTTACGACGGGACTCAATGGCATTCTGCTTTTTCGACTTCATCACGGCATCTTTCTGGGGCCTGCGTCCAGCTCCCCGCGGTCTGCCCACACGGCGGACTTCGCGGATCAGCTCCCTCGGGAGCGATGGGTCTCCTTAGCCTTGATCGGCCTGCTGCTCACGGGGGGCGTGATCTCGACGCCGCTGCTTGCCGTTCGACGCAACGTGATTCAGTCCCTCCAGACAACGGGTGTGCTGCCATTACTGAAACATCACGCCACGCCGCGCCCCAGCGGTCCGTGACGCGCCCCACCACAGGACGCTTTTATGTCAGATACTGCACTTGACACACCGGTACCGTTGTCCGTCGGGATCTTGGCGCAGAGCGACGACACGGCGGAGGAACTGATTGGCTACTTGGTGCGGGCGGGGGTCACGGCCATGCGGATTTCTGGCCCACGAGAGCTGGCGACTCCGAGCTCTCACACTCAGCATCTCCACTGTGTTGTGATTTTCCCAGATGACTACGCCGCTCAGGCGATTGAGGCCGCGCTCGCCAGCCTTGCCAAAGCGGCGCCAGATCTCCTGCAAATCATCGTGACGCGACAGCCGCTGCGATTCTTGAGCACCCGAAGCGACCCCACCAGCGCGATCAATCGGTTTGTCCTGCCGCGTCCCACCTTCGGCTGGCTGATCCTGGATACCGTGCGTTCTAATCAGCAGACTACCAAGCCACCGAGCTAGGAGCGTGTTGGCGTAATCGGTCTACTGCGGCTGCGCAGGACTGGCCGGACTCGGCTTACGTCCTCGCTCCCTCGGTCGCCGTACTTCCAGTACGGCTCGGTCAGTCGCTCCGGGCGCGTTCTCGTCCGACTCAGTCCCGCTTGTCCTCGTCACGACCGATTACGCCAACACGCTCCTAGTCTGCCTGCGCTGCACATGCCCATCGCTCAACCGTTTCCTTAGCCACATCCGCTCCGCACCTGCTCATTCACAGAGCCAAGGGATGACGGCAGGGCTCCGACATCAGCCATTGCAGGGTGCTTGCGGTGGTTGGGGATCCCTTTTGTTGCGACACTGAGGGTAGTATCGCGCTCCCGTAAGGGGGTCAAGAGGTGACGGCTGACCGATGCTGCGCACACTCTACGCTCATCGGTGAGTTGTCAGAGAAGTGTTAGATCGCTTGGACGCACTGCTGGTTCAACTGCCGGCCGCGCGGCCCCACTTGATTCTCGCTAGAGGTGGGTGTGGTTTGCCTATCGTCGGCAGACTGCTGATGGCGCAAGTGGGCGGCAGTGACGCGGAGCGCGTGACAATCTCCCTGGGCTGCCTTCGCGCCACTTCAGCATCTTACGCTCGCGCCCCTACGACCCGGAGCAGCTCGCTGACAGCCGCCGTCGGTTTGCAGCCAGAGCCATACCTTATGGCGAATTCAGCGACCGCCACCTGACGATGGCCCTGATGCTGTTTCGGAACGGCTAACCGCGCCACGGATCGCCAACTGTTGGCAGCATAGCCGCTAAGCACGTATCCACTTCCGCGCACGGCAATCGTTCCTCACACCCAAAGCCCCTTCCTCCGCGTAATGTCGCGAGCGAACGCCGTCCTACATCTGCCGGAAGATCTGTACATCTCGTCACCTATTTTGCTACGTCAGGCACGAATTCTCTCGACGGTGAATTAAGTTTCTCTCGTCAGAGCGAAAAAAAATCTAGACACGGACGCCTGACCCAATTAAACCGCTCCGTGAAGCACTCACATAAACCCACGGAGAGATTTCATGACGGCATTGAGCAGGCATTCCGCGCGGACAGGTTCCCGTACCAACAGTGGTAATGTCGCGATTCGCAGGGCGGTTGGTTATGTCCGAGTCTCAACGGACATGCAGGCGCAGGAGGGGATTTCGCTTGAGGCGCAGCAGGCGGCCATCCAGCAGTACTGTTCGCTGCATGGGCTGAAGCTGGTCGCGGTCTGTAAGGACGTGCTCTCGGGCGGCAAGGATCAGCGACCTGGGCTTCAGGATGCGCTGCGGACACTGGAGCGATCGGGGGACGTGCTCGTCGTGCTGAAGTTCGACAGGGTGAGCCGGT
>DAORCZ010000584.1:0-5643 GCA_035345735.1 Pseudomonadota bacterium
CAGCGGCGGCGGCAAGACCGACAGCGCCACCCTCGTCGTCTTCTAGAAACCAGCACCGCCGCAAGCCCCGCGCCCCAACCTGCCCTACCCCGTACCGCGACGCTGTTTACAAAATACGGCCGAGTCGCGCCCCCATGGCCAGGACCGCCCTGGCCCCGCTTTCTACACCCCGGCGGAAAAGCATCTGGGATGCGCTCGTTCGCCCACTCCGGGGCCAGGCGGATGGATCCTCAGTTCCCCGCATGAAACCCGGTTGACGCAAATCAGGATTTCCCGCTTCCGTCCGTGAAGTCGGTGTGTTTTCACCCTCTGTCCGAGGTGAGAGCCGGGAGCCAGGCGCTCGATGTGGGATCCTCAGTGACCCTGACGGCACAAGCCGACTCAAAGACACAAGGCATCAGAAGCAACGAAAAAGATGGCCTGGCCTCCCAGGAAAGCATACGTTTTCTGCGATGGAACGTATGAATGTCTATATTGATCCTGATGGGAGCATAGATACTGGGTTGCTTGTCCTTGTTGCGGCACCGACCGGTGTTGTGTATGAAACACAATGCGCAGGGCTTCGCTGTGAACAGCGCGGACTGGAAGGGTATATAGTTCCCTGCTCATCGCAGAGTTATGAACTCACGAGCAACGTCGCAGCGGACATCGCCGATTTTTTCTATCGTCATTTCAAGAACCAAGGTGATTCGGCAGATACTTGGCCAAGCAAGGCCGTGGCCGAGCTTTCGACATTGATTCACAGCGTCGCTTTCTGGACCACCCCCAAAGATGCGCCCCACCGACGCGAACGACTGAGGCTCGATCATACGCGCCTAGAAGAATGCACCGAGGCATGGATTCCTATTATCACGCCCTATGGACCGGGTGTATTGATTTTTAAAAATTCAGATTAATTCCTCGTAAAGCACATTATCCAGCATTCCCAAGAGCGCATATACGCGATTTAAACGTCAGAGTCAGTCTGCCAATCATCTGAGCACATCCGACATCAGAGACATGACTTCCCACGCGTATTCTAGAAATGGCGTCCTTCTACAGAAGAAAATCATTACAGCCGAATCACACAATGATGATGCCCTCATCAAGATACTGAATGCATACTCACCGGCGAGAATCCTATTTGCATTGACTGGCGCCCCCTGTAGCCGCGCGATGCCGAGCAGGGGAGACGCTATCCTGTATTAGCAGGACGACATCGGCAGGGACTCTGCCATCCACCAAAGCAGGTTGGGGCAGCGCGCCTTGCTTCTGGGCTGC
Organism: Pseudomonadota bacterium; assembly: GCA_035345735.1. Taxonomy (GTDB): domain Bacteria; phylum Myxococcota_A; class Polyangia; order Palsa-1104; family JAEUJZ01; genus JAEUJZ01. The sequence continues at coordinate 1,261 of DAORCZ010000584.1, forward strand.
TACCCTCGGCCGATGAGCGCCCCACTCGTCTTCTATTTCGACGTCATCTCCCCCTACGCGTACCTCGCCTGGACGCAGATCCACGCCCTGGCCGAGCGCCACGGCCGGAAGGTCGAGCCCGCGCCCATCCTCTTCGCGGCGCTCCTCAACGCCTATGGCCACAAAGGGCCCGCCGAGATTCCGCCCAAGCGGGTCTACATCTTCAAAGACGTCCTTCGCTCGGCAGCGCTGCTCGGCGTACCGCTTGCGCCACCGCCCGCCCATCCCTTCAACCCCCTCCTCGCGCTACGCGTGGCGTCGGTCCCGATGCCCCAAGACACGCAGCGCGCGCTCATCCATGCGCTCTACCGCGCGACCTGGGGCGGAGGAGGCGGCGTGGAGAGCACACCGCAGGTGGTGGCCGCGATCGCCGAGGTTGGCCTTGATCCCGAGGCCACGATCCGCGAAGCAACCTCGGAAGTCGGCAAAGCGCGAGTCCGCACGCGCACCCAAGAGGCGCTGGCGCGCGGCGTCTTCGGAGTCCCCACGATCTGGGCCGATGGCGAGATCTTCTGGGGCCTCGACGCGCTCGGACACCTCGATCGCTTCCTCGCGGGGCACGACCCCATCGACCCTGCCGCGATCGCCCGCTGGTCCAGCTTGCCCAGCTCGGCGAGTCGCATCTAGCCGGCGTATCGGCAACCTGCGATGGGCCTAAACGGCACGGGCTGCCAGCTGCAGTGATCCGCGATCTCGGGTGCCGCCACCGCCGCCGGCTCGGCAGCGGCCCGCTTCGAAGTGCCCGGGCAGGAACCTACACGCACTTGTGCAGGACGAGGCTCGACCCATGGCGGGAATACTCGTCCTGCGTCATCCACCTCACTCCGAAGTCGCTGGTGGACGCCAGGAGCGATCCGCCGATCCAGGTGGCGAACTTCCGCTCCGGCACACCGTGCACCCGGACCCGATTGCGCAGCGCCGGGGGGGCCAGCCCCTGCAGCTCTGCCGTCAAGCGCTCGGCCAAGCCCGGGAAAGCCGTCGAGCCTCCCGAAAGGATGATGTTGGCAAATAGCTCGGCGCGCAGCTCGCTATCGGTCTTCAGGATGGCGGCATGAATCTGCTGTGCCAGCCCCGGATAGTCTCGTCCGATGAGTGCCGGATTCAGCAGGATCTCGGGGGCGCGAAAGAGCTCGCTGCCCAGCTGCAGAACAGCGCCGTCAGGCAATTCATAATGGACGGTTGGGAACGCATCCGGAGTCGGGTCACGTTCAAAGTTCAGGCTGATCCGGCCATGCTTCTCTTTGATCTCGGCCACGATCGCTTGCTCGGCCGATGTCACAAGGTCATAGCCCCGTGCGTTCAGGAGCTTGACGAGATAGTCGGTGATGTCGCGCCCGGCGAGGTCCATCTGCACAGTCGATCCCGAGAGGGCAAACCCGTCAAAGACCGGAACCAGATGCGTGACCCCCTGGCCGGAGTCCACGACCAAGCCCGTCGGCTTCCCGGCCGCGTACGTCGCCAGGACCGCGCTATTGGCGACAAAAAGGCCAGCCACGCGAAACGTCTCAAACATCAGCTGCGTCAGCCGCTCGCGACTTACCACCGGGTTCAGCGGAGGCTCCGTCAAAAGAACCTGATATTCCGAGGGTACGACCCGGAGCTCATTGGTGAAGCAGTGATCGAGGAGCTTTTCCAGATCGTCCCAGTCCGCAACCAAGCCGTGTTCGATCGGATAGTTGAGCTTCAGGACGCCGCGCTTTTCGACGGCCTGGCTGCCGACGTAATAGTCTTTATGGTCAGCTCCAACCATGATCCCGGCATTCTTCGGGCGGCCGACCACGCTGGGGAAAGAGAACGTCGGACCAGATTCCCCGGCAAAGCCGGCCTTAATCGTGTTCGAGCCTAGATCAATGACAATGGGTGGCTTATCCATATTCTCTCCTTATTTATCTATATTCTTGAGGTAGATCTTACAGTGCACTACTTACCAATACATCCATCAGAGATTGACAGGCCAAGCTGGTGGCCCCAGGATTCTGCGGGACTTCCTGCCCCCCCATATCGCGGATTTTCCGGCCCGACGAAAAGATACCGATGATGTACGTTTTATTGCTTTTTGCGACGCAGGCGCCGCCATTGCGTTTGCGAAGACATAGCAGTCCGCCGTTCTCAGTAGCGATATAGCTGATAGGAAAATATTTCTCGCGGTGAAGACGAATGCCACCGGGTCGGGTCGTCGCGCCCCGGTTCTGATACGCCTCCACCAGCGCCGCAAACTCGTCGATACGAGCCGAGGACGACGTGCCGTCCCCCTGATCGACGACGGCATCATAGGTATCCAAAGAAAAGCCCGGGCTGGCGGCCCACGGCGTGCCGTCCTGTCCGATGAGGGCCCCATGCTCACAGACGTGCTGCATGGTTTCTCCCGTTTCCTGATCTGTGCTGTTGATGAGATAGGCATCTACGAACTGGCTATAGGACATACGGACCTCCAGCGAACGCCAATCTAGCGTTTCTTATGACGGTTGAATCATTGCAAAGCTTCCCCGGTCTCGTGGCGGGGTACGCTCCGGGCCCTCCAGGGACCATACGCCTCCTCCCGCCGCCGACGACGCGCGTTCGCGAGCGGACAGGGCCCCCGAATCGATTTGAGCGTATCGACCCCGAGCGCGACACGTCAAGCAAATCGGCAGTGCCCTCCGTTTGCACTTATCGAAAAGGATTTATCCTCTGTGCTTGTGAAGTCAGGCCACGGCAATTTCCTGACTCATCATACCCTGGACTATCAGGTGGGCGATTTATGAATCAATCGGCCTAACTGGTTGAATTGCAATCTAATATCACAGCCCGGCCGGGCTGCGGGCGCCTGCCGCCTGCTGTGCCCAAACCCTCTAAAGCTCGCCGGGCGACTGGTCGAGAAGTTCGAACCCCTGCTCGGACAGCAGGCCCGCCGAGTGGATCTGCCCATCGCTCAGCCGCACCAGCAGACACTGGAAGTCCCGACCCGCCACCACGCGCAGCCCGTGAATGCGCAACAGCCCGTCGCAGAGGTGGCGATTACAAGTCTCCGAGCGCAGCGCGCGCGGCAGTGTGCAGCCCCCGCTGCCGTGCTGCACGCAGGAGCCCTCATAGGTCTGCGCCGCCAAGCGGTCGGCATAGGTGGCGACGAAGTCTTCTGGGCTGTCATGCGGTCGCAGCGCCCGAAACTGACGCAGGCTGTCGTGGTTGATATAGGCCTGCGTCCCGCCATGGCGACAGCATTTGCCGCCGCAGGCTCGGCAGGTCGCCGCGCTCAGCGCCTGCAGCCCGGGCGACTCGGGATCGACATACGCCGGCGGGGGACCGTCGCTAAGTGCATCCTCCCAGCCCCCCTCGACGAGGGTGTGCAGGTGGGCCCGGTGCAGCAGGCGACGACTCGGCGGCAGCAGACGCAGAAGGTCGGTCTGCATCTGGATCACCACGTGCGGCAGGCCAACCGGCAGGCGGGCCGCGTGTTTTCCGCGGAGCGCCGCGACATACGCCTCAACCCCGGGATGGCGCGCCGGGCTGGGCTGGGCGACGCAACCGGAACCGGACACCGCGGGATCGGCGGGCATAGAAAGCGGAGGGGTGGACATGCGCAGGGTTCCCAACGCTCTACAGTACCCAAATCCGCGGCAACCGTCTCGCATCCTGGCATGGTACGGTCAAAGAGCGCATGCGCGAGCGATACTCCGGCATCGCCTTGGACCTGCTGCTCATCCTCTGGGCGGCCCTGATTCCTTTTCACCCAGTGGAAGATTTTCTGCTCAGCCACACTGACTTTGTTTACTGGGCAATGGGAGGCACCCACCTGCTGGTCATCCCCTGGCTGGTGGTGTGGTACGTGATGACGGCGGACGTCACCGCCCGCGGGGCCAAGGACGGCGTGTTTGGTCGGGAGGATGGCCCCCTCGGCAAGCTCTTTATCTATTCCTTTGTCCTATTTTTTGTCGGCAGCTGGATGATTCCGATCTTCCTGGGGTTCACGCTCAACGCCGGGAATACCGCTTCCTATTTCGGATTCCTTTTTGGTCCCTATGCCCTCTTGGGAATTGGCGGCACGCTGGCCTTCTATTGGGGTAGGTGGCGCAGCGCGGGACGCTCACCGACGAGTCAGCCGCCCCCCGCCTGGGCGGCACCGGCAACCCTGCTGCTGATTGCCAGCTACCTGGGCCTGACCGAGACCAGCCTGTTTCTGCTGCTCGGGGGCAAGCGCGTGCTCAGCGACACCGCGAACAACGTCGGCCTGTGCATGGCACTGACCTTCGTGTCGTACGTCCCCACGCGCCTGGCCCTGTTCCGCTTCCAGGCCCGACGCCAGCTAGAGTTCGCGACGCTGGCTCTCGCCTTTGCCCACCTGCTCTATCGACTGTCGCAAGCGGC
>DAORCZ010000585.1:0-3060 GCA_035345735.1 Pseudomonadota bacterium
GCTCGCACCTGATCGCGCTGCGCGGCCAGGGCTTCGTTGCGCTGCCGCAGCTCGCTGGTCATCTGCGTCAGACGGGTATAAGCGCGGGCATTACTGACGGCGATCGCCAGCTGCGCCGCAGCTTGCCGCACAAACTCGACCAGCGCCGGCTCAGGCATGTCATCGCCCGAGAGCAGCAGCACCAAGAGACCGAGCGGATGATTTCGGAAGACCAGCGGCACCAAGAGGCGCCGATGGCTGACCTGCACCGACTCGGTGAGCGCCACCGAGCTGCCATCGGGGTTCTTTGGCCGCTCGGCCAGAAAGTCTTTCATCGAAGGGGCCGGCCCCAAGGAATGCGTCGAGACGCCGGACGCCGCCCGCACCAGCAGCTCGCCATCGGGGTTGTTGTCATCGATGAGAAAGACGCCTCCTCCCTTGGTGCCGGTCGCTTCGACCAGGGCGGCCAGCGCCTGATCCAGCATGACGGTCAGGTCAGCAGCATCGATGACCTCGTCGCTGCGATCGATGGGCGAGTTGAGGACGGAGGTAAAGGCGTATGCCAGCCGAATCTGGCGGGTGCGGCGCTTGACCTCGCTCTCCAGATCACGGTTCAGACGAGACAGCGCCGACATGGTCTCGCGCAGGCGCTCGGCCATGCGCGTAAACGACTCGGCCAGCATGCCCAGCTCGTCGCTGCGGTTGACGTTGATGCGCGGGTGCAGGTTGCCGTTGCGAATCTCGTCGGCGCCACGGGCCAGCTCCAAAATTGGCACGCTGATGCGGCCGGCGATGAAGTAGGCCGCAGTCGCACCGAGGACCAAAAGGAGCAGCCCGAGTCCGGCGCCCCAGCGCGCGACTTCATTGAGGCGCTCGTTGGCGGCCGCCAGGGAGAGTCCGACGCGGGCCACCCCGACGATGCGGTCGCGCGCCAAACGGTCGCTGGGATAAAGAAACGCGGTCACCCCGGGAGGGCCGCGCTCACTCGTTACAATCGGCGCGTAAAGATCCAGGCAGTTGAGCTTGTCGTTCTGGATCTGGTGCCGCAGCCGCGATGCCGACTGCATAAAGATGTTGCCGCGCGGCTGAGGAACCTCGGTCTCCTGACGCGCCCGCCGCAGGAGTTCATTGATCAGGCCAGGGGGCGGCTCGGGGGGATGCTCGCCGCTGCGCATGCCGGTGTTGCTGAGCTCGTGGCCGCTGCCGTCGTAGACCGCGACGTAGACGATGTCTTGCAGGTCGGCCATGCGTCGCATCGGCCCATCCAAGAGGACGCGGTCGCCGGCGTACGCTCCGAGCTCCGACTGCGTCGCCAGATACCCCAGCAAGAGCTCAGCGCGCTGCTCGCGATCTTCTGCCGCGAAGGTGAGCTGCCGACTGTAGTAGATGGCGCCCGAGCCGACCGACATCAACAGCGAGATCGCGAGCAGCCACAGGAAGACTTGGCGGAAGAAGCTGGAGCGCTGCCGCATGAGCAGGCTGCCCCAGCCGCTGACCTCGCCGCTCTGCTCCAGCATGCTGGCCGGCGACAGGAAGGGGGCGAGCGGCGACTCGCCGGTCTCGTCGGCCCCATCGATCGAGTTGAGGTCGCGCAGGCGACTTGCCAGCCCCTGCGGCTGAGCCAAGGGCAGCGTGTCCCGCACCGAGAGCGAGTCGATTCGCGCCACCACCGGCTGGCGGTTGGACGTCGACACCGAGGCTCCCGGCTCTCGCCCCATCGAGAGCGTCGATTTCTCGCTGGCCACAGGCGGAGAAGTGGTCCCTTGGTTGCCGGCGGCAGCGGCCTCGCGCTCGGCCGGCGTTTTCGTCGCAACGCTGGGGCTGGGGACGAGGGCGCTCTCCGCCCGCTCGGGGTCCGCCGCCACGCTCGGTTCGCTGGCCAGGGCCGGGACAGCGCTATGGCTGTCACTGCCCACGTCGGCGGCATCGGTTCCGGTGCCCGGAGGGAGGGTGATGGCCGTCCCCGGAGAATGGGGCGGCGGGACGAGCGCGACGCTCTCGGCGGTATTGGTGTCGGCGGCGTTGGCGACGGCGCTGGCTCCGGCCGTAGCGACTGGCGGCTGAGCGGCTGCCGCGCCTTCGGTCGTGGCCACCGGTTTCGCCCCCGCGTCCGTCTCGGCAGAGCTCATCGCTCGATCACCTTCCAGCCCGTGTTGTGACGGAGGCGTGCCAACGGGATCCCCAACCGACGCGCCGCATGACCATTGATGATGGTCTCGGGATTGCCTAGCGGGTGGTCGCGGGTGACAAGCTCCATGTGCGCAGGATCGTGCAGGAGCTGATTCACCTGCCACGCCAAGTGACGCCCGACTGCCTCGGGCGGGAAGTCTACAGCCATCATCGCGCCAAAGTAGACCTGCTGTCGCGTGGCCCCGATGACCAGCAAGCCGCGCTGGATCTGGAGCCGCAGCACAAACTGCAGCACCGCCATGTCGACAAGCTGCGGATCGGCACCCAGCCAGATGGCATCGACGTCGGCGGCGCTCGGCCGCTGCCCAGCGCGATGCAGCTCCTCCGGCGAGGGCATGAACAGCTCGCGCAGAACCCGGATGGCGCTGTCGCTACCGTTGGCAGCCACATCGACGATCTCCATGTTCAGGCTGCGAGCGGCCCCACGCGCGGCCATGACGCGATGATGGCCGCGCTCGCTGGAAATGGCGAGTATTCGGTGGGTCTTCGGCCGCATCAGCTGCAGCGACCGAAACACCTGCACCGGGGGCGCCGACGTATTGGTGCCAATGGCTCCGGCCGGTGGATCGGGAGCCAGGGCGTAGACGATATGCGCGCGAGCCCCCAGCAAGAGCTCAAGGGCCGGCTGCCCCACCGCCACCAGCAGCCGCGCCGACTGCGCTAGCTCCTTGGTGCGGGCCAGCTCATTGGGGTTATCGCCCATCGAGACCTGCTGGAATTGCACACGGCAGCCCTCGCTGAAGGCCTCGGTGACTTCCTGCACGGCGCGCATCCCGGGAGTCCGCACCAGAAGGACCTGCGGCCCCGACCGATACCCACCACCACCACCCGGGTCCGGGCCGATATCAGGGGCCGCCAAGAGCGGTGGCAGAGTCAGAACGGCAAGGAGAG
>DAORCZ010000585.1:3160-5635 GCA_035345735.1 Pseudomonadota bacterium
GGGCCGATATCAGGGGCCGCCAAGAGCGGTGGCAGAGTCAGAACGGCAAGGAGAGCCAGCGCGAGTGTCATGGGTGGAATCGGCAGGCGAGAGCGCGCCTGTCCTTCATGTATAACACCCGCCAACGAGGAAGCTATTCAACCGATATCCATGACCTGCCCGAGGTCAGAGACCGCGCTGGCCAGCCGAAAACGGCCAAGGCTCCGGTGCGATGCGGTGCGCGGGTCCAGCTCAGGCCTGGCGTGGCGCCGCAGCGGGGGCTGAAGTGTCACCGTCCGCCGTCTCAGCGTCGCTGGACTGCTCGCCAGCAGCGGCCTCGGCGGTGGCTGCCTCTAGACCCAGACGTGAGCCCGCGGGGAGAAAGGCCAGACCCATGATCAGGTTGCTCACCGTCGCAATCGCCGTCATCGACAGGCTGTAGGCGAACACCGCCGCCTCGGCCCCCTCGCCAGTGACGCCAGCCGCGAAGTCGGTGAAGTAGTACTTGGCCACCACCTGCGCCGTGCCCAGACCCTGGACACTAATCGGCAGCGCAGCGACGGCAAACACCACCGGCAAGTACAGCATCGCCAAGTGGAAGGGCACCGTGATCTGAAAGCAGCGCAGCGCGATGAAGTGCCACAGCAAGAGCACAAACAAGTGCGGCAGACGAACAATCAAGGCCCGTACGTGTCCCCGCAGTCCGGCCTCCATGAGCGGTGCCCAGACCTTTGCCGCCAAGCGAAGGAGCCGCGGGTAGAGCCCCGTCGCCCCGGCTGGCAGCACCGCTGCCCCCAGTCGCAAGAAGCGTGGCGGCCAGCGCAAGAGGACAGCGTAGACCGCCAAGCCCGTCGCAAACAGGGCCAGTACGGGCAGCAGCGCACGCCCCTTATCACCCCCCAGCACCGCACCGAAGGTCGCGAAGATCATGAGCAGCGCGACCCAGACCCCCATGATGAAAAGAACGATCGAGCCGGCCCGCGACAGCGGAATCTTCGCCGCGCGATGCAGGAAGCCGATGATGCCTAGCTGACCGGCGTGATAGTTGATGACCGCCAGCGTGTAGGTCGCGGCTCGGATGGTGTAAAGCTCGCCGAAGCGCAGCGACAGGCCGAAGCCGCGGAACACGTAGTACATGGCCAGCGTGTCGGCCGAGCAGTTCAGCACCGCCATCCCCGCTGACACGAGCAGAAGCAGGCCCAGCGGAGCCCGCGCCATCGCGTGCTGAAGCTCATGGAACGGAATGCCACGAACGGCATAGACGAGGGCCAGCGCTGCGACAGCCAGCGGCAACACCCGCCGCCAAAGGGGGCGCGGCGCAGTGGCTCGGGCGGGATGTGCAGCGGGCATGGGAGAGGACGCTTCAGGCTGGGCCTGAAGGGGAGAACCCGGAACGGTCCCCCCAGGAACCTGCGGTGGGAGCTGAGTCATTGATAACGAGTCGTTTCTTGCGTACGGCTGCGTCGCACGATATTTTCGAGCCGATTTTTGCGCAAGAGAGGCTTTCGTGGCACGTCCCGAAAAACCGGAACCGACTGAGACCAACGACCGAGTTCAAGCAGGCCCCAACGATGAGGCCGATGCCGATGGCTACCGTCGCACGCGCCGTCAGGCCGTCCGCGAGGGCAACAAAGCCACCCCCAGCAAGAAAGCCGGCGGCCGCAGCGATGAGGCCGCCAGCAAGCAAGCCCCTCCCGAGGGCATGCGGGGCTTCATCGAACAGCACTGGGAAGGCTGGCTGAGCCAAGTCCTGCTCATGGCCATCGTCGGAGCCGGCATCCTCGGCTACAAGATGGAGTGGCTGCGCGAGGGCACGATTGGCCTAGTGCTGGTCGGCGGCATGCTCGCTGTAGCCATCTACGGCACCGCTGGCCCCACCTACGATCTCATCGAGAACAAGACGGCCCGCACGCTGTTTGCGGTCCTCGCCATCGTCTGGGCCGGGGCCGTCGGCTACCCGGCCTTGCGAAAAGCGGTTCCGCGCAAGGTGCTCGGCGAGACCGTACTGACCACGAGCAGCCTCAGCGGCAAGGTCGCCATTGGTGAAAACGCCACCGGCCCCTACGACCTCACCGCAAGCGGCACGCTGCGTCCCGATGCCGGCCAGGAAAAGCGCGTTGACTACGCCATCAAGGTCAGCGGCGATGGCGGGCAAGAGACTGAGCTCAGCGGCGAGTTCAGCGTGCAGATGCATCAGGCGCGCGTCCGTCGCGGATCGAACCTGTGGAGCGAGCAGCACAACCAAGTCGAGCACCGCCTGCCGGGCTCGCTGCGCGGCAAAGAGCTGACCATCTCGACCGAGAGCGTCGACGAGCTTTTGCAGAGCGGTCTGCACATCTCGCTGCATCCGCAGAGCATGGACCCGCAGTGGTTTCTCATGGCCGGCGTGCTGGTGGTGCTGGCGATGCTGTTTGTCGAGGCGCGGGTCGGTGACTCGAAGACCAAGACGCACCTCATCATGGCCTCGGCCTCGACGCTGATCTTCTCGTACTGGTT
>DAORCZ010000586.1:0-3885 GCA_035345735.1 Pseudomonadota bacterium
TGTACCTGACCGTCGCCCGCAGCCTGCTAGCCGGCGCGAAGGTGGCCAGCGTGCTCGGCACCGATTCCGACGTTGGCGCCCTGCTTTCTGCCATCGAAAAGCCGGGCGGGCTGGTCGAGATTTCCCTGTTTGGTCGCCCGCGCAGCATCGATTTTGGTGCCTATCAGCCGCGCGGCCACTACGACGGCAAGCTGGCGCCGTATTTCCAAGCTGCGATGTGGCTGTCGCGGCTGGAGCTCAACCTGGTCTCGCGCGGGTGCCGAAGCTCGCAGCCCGGCATGCAAAAAGACCCCAGCGAGACGCCGCGCGAAGCGGCGCTGGCCCTGGCCTTGGTCGAGCTCGCCGAGCGGGCCGAAGCCACGGACGCTATCGCACTCCTCGATCGCGCGTTCGCGCTGTTTGCCGGCCGGCGCGAAGATGTGTCGATCGCCGATCTGGCTGCGCTGCGCAAGCGGGCAGGACTTGCTGGTGCGCCGTCGCTGGATGATGCGCCCAAGCTGCGCGCCGCCATCGGAAAAGACTTTGTCCGCACCGCCCGTCTGCACCCCATGCCGCCGGGCGTCCAAGATGCGGAGCTGCCGGTCATCGCGACGTTTCTGGGACCGCGCGTCGTGCCCGATACCGCGGCAGTGCACCGGCTGGTCCACGACGCCATCCCCAACCGCCACCTGTTGCACGCGGGCGACATCGCTTATGTGCTGGGTCTCGATCGCGGACGCAGTCACCTGCAAAAAGACCTGGCGGCATTCCCCAGCCTCGATCCTGCGCTGGTCGCCGCGCGCACCCAGCTTCTATCCAACCTAGGCGGCCCCGATCTCTACTCGGTCTGGCTTAGCGCGCTGACCAAGCTGGCCGCGCCAGCGAGCGGCGTCGTGCCGAGCTTCATGACGAACGAAGCCTTCGCCGATCTGCGCATGAACTCGCTCGTCGCCGGCTTTGCCCAGCTACGACACAACAACGTCCTTCTGGCGGGACAAGAGATCGGTGCCGCCGGCTGCGAGATCCCCGACGGCTTTGTCGATCCGGTGCCCGCGGTCTACGACGCGCTTTTGGAATACAGTCGGCGCGGCGAGGCGCTGATGGCCACCCTCGATCCCAGCGATGCGCTGGGGACTCGCGCTTACTTCGATCGTCTGTCGCGCACGCTGCGCGTCCTTTCCGCCATCGTGGCAGACGAGCTTGCCGGCCGCCCCCTTTCGATCGAACAGCGCCGCTTCCTGTCGATGGTGGCCGAGTTTCACCCCCCCAGCACCGGCGGCCCCGCGACGTACACCGGCTGGTACTTCGACCTGTTCCGCTCGCGCCAAAAAGACGGACTTGCCGATGCTGCGCTGATCGCCGACTACTACCTGTCAGCCGAGACGCAGGAGGCTGCGCACGTCGGGGTCAGCCCGCCACAGCTCGGCTTCTTCGTCATCGATACCGGGGGCCCGCCGCGCCTCTTGGTCGGCCCACTGGCCCGCGCCTTCGAGTCGGTCGGCACCTCGGCCAAGCGCTTCCGCGACAGCGATGTCGATGCCGCCCCCAAGGTCGAGCCCTGGGCCAAAAGCTATCGCGTCGCCGGCCTGCCCGAGCCACCCCTGGTCGTCGAGCAGCGCGGCGACGATTTCGCGGTCTTCAGCAGTCGCGATCTCGGGCCAGTGACGCTGACGGCGCTCGATCATCACCGCCGACCGCTGCGCTCGCTGACCCTGCCGGTGGGGCAGAAAGCGGTGCTGTTCCGCTTCGGTCCGGCGGGCCAGGGACGACGAGCGATCGAAGCGCTGCGCGTTCGCGTCGGCACGTTCACCTACGTCGCCGTGGCGCATGAAAACGCCATCGAGATGTCGCCCATCGACTTCACGCTTGGCGGCATGCGCGGCAACGAGCAGTAGCCCGCCGCGGGGTTAAGCCGCCCGCAGCTGTCGCCACAGCGTGAAGGGCCATGACGGCCAGAGCAGCGTCCCCAGCGAGAGGCCATAGCGACGCGCGAAGGCCACGGCGATGAGCCCCGCCGACAGCGCATAGGACAGCGCGCTGGCCTGCGCTGCTCCGACGATGCCATAGCGCGGCAAGAGGTAGACGTTCGCGCCGACATTGGCCAAAAGCGCCGCCAGCTGCGCCCACAGAATGCTGCGCGGATAGCCGTGTTCGCCGGAGAGCGTGCCGGCCAGGGGACTAGAAAAGCAGGTCATCACGCAGCCCAACAGCACCCACAGACAGGGGGCAAACGATCCGGCAAAGCGCGCCCCAAACACCAACACCAAGAGCGGCTGCCCAACGAGCCACATGCACGCCAAGGCCAAGATCCCCAGCCACAGCGACAGCTTGGCGCTCCGCAGGGTGCACAGCGCCACGTCTTCGGCGGCCGCGGCCTTGGCGAACAGCACGGCGTTGAGCGTGCTCGGCACAAACAGCACCAGCTCAGCGACGCGCACCCCGGCCTGATAAAGCCCTAGCTCGTGCGCCATCACGGCCGGCGGCACCAGCTTTTCGATCAGGTAGATGTCGATGCGCAGCAACAAAAGATCGAGGAGCACGCCGACATAGCTGCGCAGCCCGATGGCCCGCACGCGCGCCTGCAAGTCACTCGCGGACGCATCCGGCGGAGGCGGCGACAGCGGGAGGTCGGACGACGGCGGGGCGACGGTCTCTGCCGGTACGCTGCGGGCCGCCACGATCCACAGGACATGCGCCGCCAGCTGCAGACCCAGCGCGCTTTCCGGCTGCAGCCAGCCCGTGCGCCACAGGACGAAAAGGAGGACGCTGAGCGCGAGCTGCACCAAGAGGTTGATGCGGTTCTGCACCGCGAAGCGCTGGCCACCCCAGAGCAGCGCGTTGTGCACATCGCGCACGAACTGCAGCAGCACCAGCCCGACGATCAGCGCCAGCACAGCCGGGGGGCGCAGCGGCAGCGAGAGCCGCGGGGCCAGCTGGGCATAGAGTGGCGCCGCGACGAGCAGAGCGCCCGCCATCACCAGCCCGTGCCGCCAGCTCAGCCTTCGCAGCGCCGCGATCGTTGGCTCGCTCTCGCGCTGCCCACGCGCCTGCCCGGCCGCAATCGCCAGCCCTCCCGGTAAGCCCAGGGACAGCAGCGCGACGAGGAGGTTGACGTCGACCAGGGCCGCCGCATATGCGCCGAGCCCAGCTGGGCCCAAGCCCCGCGCCAAGAGCGCCCCCTGCAAGAGCGCCATCGGCATCAGCACGCCGCGCGTCAGCAAGGCGGCGATCGCGGTCGGCAAGAGCCGCGGCGCACTTCCGGGCACCGCCCCGCTCTTAGTCGCGCGTGCCACTGCGATAGGGATCAAACGGGGGCAGGCCGCTCCGCTCGCCGGCGATGCGGGCTAGCTCGTCAGCGGTGTAGGCGTCGCTGCTGCCCTCGGGCAGGTGGGTTCGAATGAAGTCTTCGATGGCCCGGCGCCCCTTGCGCCCCATGCGATCTTCGCCGCTGCTGCCGTCGGAACAGTCGGCCCACTTCTCGTAAATCTCGCGGCGCCGCAGCGAGGCCGACCGACTAGCTCCCCAGATCGCCGTCAGCTGATCACCGAGGGTGGCCATGCCTTTTTCGGTCGATTCTTGCAGCCACTTTTTGCGCAGCTCGGCGCGCTTCTGTTCCGAAAAATCGGCGAAGCGTCGCTTCTCGGAATAGTAGGGATCTTGGTTCTTGCCGCGCGTCAACAGGTCGGTGAGATCGAACGAGAAGGTCCCGCCTTTCTGGAAGCCGATCGGGAAGCGGTTCTCGAAGCTCATCGTGCCGTCTTTTTTGATGTGCGCGATGAAGTTGCGCGTCTCGCAGCGGTAGCTGCCATCCTTCTGGGCAACTAGCTCAAACGGCGGCTCTTTCTTTTCTTCCAGTCGCTCGTCTTTGAGCAGGCGATCGGGGGCCTTGGGAATCGGCGCGCCCGC
>DAORCZ010000586.1:3985-5634 GCA_035345735.1 Pseudomonadota bacterium
GGCGGCGGCTTGGGGCGCTGCAGGACCTCCATGCGAATCGGCTGCGAGCGGCGATTCAAAAACGGCAAGGGCCGCAGATAGGCGGCGAGCAGCAGGCCGCTGTGCAAGAGCACGGCCACCGTAAGCCCGGTGGTCATGCGTCCGCGCATACGGGAACCTAGTCCCGCTGCCTCGGCGAGTCGGCTACTCGACATCAATGCGGCCATCGCTGCCGAGTATGTCACAAGGCCTCTAGGCTGTCGCCATTTCGCACACTCGGGCCTTCATCGCTGCGCGTCTGACAGGTGCCAAAACCACGCCGCGATCGCAGGGGTTCACAGCGACGTCCAAGCAGCTCACAATGCCAAGGTGGCAAACATGCAACCGGCCCCGCGGGGCCGAGGGACTGGGGGGAGCGAGCCGCGCTCAGGTCGGGCAACGCTGGCGCTGGTTCTCGCGACGCTGTCACTCACCGCCGGGCCGCCGGGGGAGGCCGAGGGCAAGCCCAAGCGGGCCGTCGAAACGCCGCCGAAAGTGGGCGCCGCAGCCGCCCGCGAAAAGCCCAAGCCAGCCCTCGTGCTGCCGGAAGTCAGCGTGTCCGCAGCCGATATTCAGCGACACGCCCAAGCCCTCGCAGCGATAGGGCAAGACCCTGCGCTGTCGCCGAGCGATCGCGGCAGCCGCACGCGGCAGTACATCGCCGAGCAACTCTACGAGAGTGGGCTGGCCCCGGGTGGAGATGGCGAGCACGGCGCGGCTGGCTTGCTGCAGGCGGTTCCGCTGCAGGGGCAGAGTTCGATGCTGCAGGGCCGTCCGCGCTTCGTCGGGACGTCGACCACCATCCCGGTGCAGGTGACGGTGGCGGCGCGCGAGCTGGTGCTGTGGAGCGGACTGCCGCAGCCCGAGGTCAGCGTCAAAGACAGCGAGCTCGTGTTCATCGGCTATGGCATCACCGCCGCCGAGCGAGCCTGGGATGACTACAAAGGCATCGACGTGCGCGGCAAGACCGTGCTGATGCTCGACGGACTCCCGCGGGAGCTTGCGGCCGCCGGCGTGGCCTATCGCGGGGCCGGCCGCTACGCGCAGAAGTTTTCCGAGGCGCTGCGACGCGGTGCCATCGCCGCCGTACTGATCCACAGCCCGTCCCGTTCCGAGCACTCGCTGGATACGCTGCGCGCCTACTTCGGAAGCGAGCGACTGCTGGCCCCGCTGGCCCGCGATGGCGTTGCCCTGCAGGCGGCGGGCTATCTGCACGACGAAGCGGCCCGTCGCGTGCTGCTGGCCGGAGGGTTAGATCTGGAGGCGCAGCAGCAAGCCGCCGAGACCCGCGAGTTCACCCCGCAGTCGCTGCGCGTGCGCATGAGCGCCCAGCTGAAAAATCAGACGCGTAACATCGACAGCGCCAACGTGGTCGGCATCCTGGCGGGAGCCGACGAAGCAGCCCGGGGCGAGGCCGTGGTGATCAGCACGCACCACGATCACCTGAGCGCAATCGCCGATGGCAGCGGTAGCCAGCAGATCCTGCCTGGGGTGCGGGATCGGCTGGTCGGTGTAGCCGGTCTGCTGGCGATGGTGCAAGCGACGCGCAAGCAAGCCCCAGCGCGCCGATCGCTGATCTTCGCCGTGCTGGGCGGCCACAGCGAGTCGTTCGTGGGTGCACAGCGCCTGCT
>DAORCZ010000587.1:0-5629 GCA_035345735.1 Pseudomonadota bacterium
CGCTGCAGGTGTCGGTGGAAGAGCTGCTGGCGCCGCCGCGCGTCGCGGTGCGGCTGTTCCCGGCCGATAGCCTGACGGTGCGTAAGCGCGGCGTGGTCACGGTGCGCAAGCTCCTGCCCGAACCGCTGCCTAGCTTGGAGCTCGATCGGCTTGACCTGCCGGCGGGCGGTCAGATGATCGGTGTGCCGCACACCCCGGGCACACGCGAATACCTGACCTGCGAGCGCGGCACCGTCGAGCTGACCGCATCAGGGCACAGCTTCACGCTGCAGCCGGGAGATGTCGCGGTGTTTCGCGGCGATCAGAAGCACAGCTATCGCAACCCCGGTCGCGAACCGGCCGTGGCCTACAGCGTCGTCGCGCTCTCTCCCGCCACGCCGCTGCCCTGATCATCGGATTGGCGGTACTTAGTTCGGGGCGTTCTCTGGCTCGCCCCCATCGATCTGCCCAAGATGAGCTGCGACTGCGGGGCCATGCTTTTCCGCCAGGGCAGCGAGGATCTTCCGCTCATCGCCTAGTCGATCGAAGAGCAGGTTTTCTTTAATCGTGCGCTCCATGGTGGGATTGAACTGCGAGTAGACCGCGGGAAAACAATCGACGCAGAAGGCGTCGAACTCTGGCACGGTCTTGAGCACCTGGGTCATGAGCAGCCGCAACTCGGTGCGGGGCAGATCGGGTAAGGCGGTGAGGTCGACGGGGCTGGCGTCTAGCGCTGGTCGCCGGCCAGTTGGCGGAGCGAGCGGCAGGCTGAACGCGGGCGTTCCCGAATCGCGCGGCGCGTATTTCTTCATGAGCACGCGGAGCACCTGGCGCAGCGCCACTTCGTCGAGGCCCACCGCCAGTTCGAGCATGATCTCGAAGTTTCGTTTTTCGGTCGCCTTCTGCATCGCGAAGACCAAGGCGGCCAAGGCCGAGAGGGCGAGACCCATGGCCCACCCGGGCCGAGAACCCGAGCCCGGCATACCGATCAACACGCCGATGCTGCCCAGCGAGAACGCGATCGCCAGGCCAAAGCCCAGGCGAAAGTATCGATCGTTTTCACGCAGGCAACGTCGCAGCCCGCGGTCGAGCTGCGCCAAGCTGCGCGAACCCAGCGGGGGTGCACCCACGGGGCGCTGGGGCAGTTCTAGACTTTCACGCTCGAGCTCCAACGTGACGTCGCGTAACCAACGCACAAAGTTCACTTGGCGGCCTCCACTTGGGGCTTGAGTGCATCGATCACGGCGCGCATTGCTGCCCCATACGTCATGGCCGCGTCACGAGGCGAGGCACGGCGGCGTTGCTGCTCTAGATAAAGAAGTGCGGTCTTGGTGAGGATCAGGCCGGCCTCGATATGCGCGGGCCGTTGGCTCACGGCGATGCGCATATGGGGTCGGGCGCGACGCAGCGCAGCCCCTAAACTGATCGAACGACACATCCGCAGGTCGACCATGCCGGCATGTTCCGGAGGAAACGCCGCGATAAACTGGGCCGCGGTAATCATCGTGCCCGACAGCTCGATCCCGCGAGCTGGTGCCAGGACCGTTGGGCCGCAGAGTTCGTCCAAGCGCGGCCGGTCGAGGGCGATGAGGCCAAACTCGGCCAGCATCGCTCCTCGCTGCCGCACCACGACGTCGGCATCACGTAGATCGCTCAGCGGCTCGGCCTCGCGACTGCGGTCCGAAAGCGTGAGCAGGTGATCGATGCCACGCAGTGCGTCGGTCAAGTCAAAGGGGTCGGGCAGCACGCTGCGCAGCAGCGCGAACTCGCCTTCGCGGCCTGTGCTCATGCGCTCCAGAAAGGCCGCGACATTCAGCACATCCTCGGGTGCTACCGTCGGAAAGGTCATGTGGGTAACCAGAACGGTGGCCTCGTGACGGGGGATCTGCTTGCCCAGATCGTCGAGCGTAGCGTCAAGCACCACGGTCGCTCCCAACCCCGCACACTCTCGACACAGCCGCTCAGCGATGGCCGCTGGTTCGGCATATGCGCTCCACGCCCGGGCCAGATCGCCATAGGCTGCGGTCAGGTTGCTGAGGTAATCGGAGCCGCGCTGCCAAGCCCGCTGAAAGCCGGCCTGGGTGACCGGCACGCCGATGAGCAGCGCGACACGCTCCGGCCTCATGCCGCGGCCTTAACCTGGGAACGAGCAAGCCCCGACGGGATCCCGTCATCCTTGGGTAGACCACGACGCTGCGGGTGGGGGGCCTGCACCTGCCACCAGTCCCCGGCGGCGTCGATGACCTGGGTCTGAACGCGCACGCCATGCTTGGGTCCCAGACGACGGATTTCCTGATGCAGCAGCGCGGCGGGATCCGACGATTCCGGCAGCTCGTTGCGCTCTGCCGATCCGAACAGCGCGTACAGGCGATGGTTCACGGCGCTCAGAATCTGCCCGATTTCACTTTCGCGAACCGACTTCGTAAACGACACCCAGAAGCGCACAAGCGCGGCGCGCAGACCGGGTTTTCGCGCTGGGATCTCGGCGCGTACCTCCGCGTGAACCTCCTCGCCCTGGCGTTCGAGCTTGCCGACTTCGACGCGAATCTTGCTGAAGTCGTAGTTCTGCCGATTGAGGGTGCGGCTGAACCCAGTCTCTTGCCGGACCTGCGCCGCGACGTCTTGAGCGAAACCGCGACGCTGCGCTTGCGCTTGCAGCCCGCGCAGCATCGTCTGGTTTTCGGCTGGGGAAAATCCGATCATGTCCAGGCCAGCCGGGCGGCGGGCTCGCCGGGCGCTGCGCCCAGCTCGTGAGGCCTGAATGCGGAGGGCGGTCAGCTCACTGGCCTGCCCGAGATTTTGCGTGCGCACGGGAGGCAGCCTATCGGGTCCCATCACCCAGTACATGCCGCCGTGCTTGACGGTCCGCACGCGCTCTTCCGTTGCATCGCGCCAGGCGCTGACCACCTCGCGCGGGAGCGCCAGTCGCGCCGGCTCCAACATCCGCACCGACGTCGAAGCCGACAGGGCTGAACGACCTGCCGGGGCACCCAGCACCGCGCGACCGCTGCGCTGCGCCGGACGTGGTGTCTTGCCCAAGGCCAGCGTGAGCTCGGCACCCAAGCGCTGGGGATCTTGTCGCACCATGAGTCCGCGCGCCGCCCGCCGGAGGATCGCCGCTGCGCGATCGACATTCTCGGGGTGGACTACGAGCGCGTCGTCCTTGACGGTGACCTGCGACCGCCCGACTTCGGCAGAGGTCTCAATCCGCGTCACGCCGGCCCGCAGGTTGTGGCCACCGATATCGCCGGCCCCCGCGGAACGGGACATGACGACCACCGGCGTATGAATCCAGCTCTCGCCCGTCGGAGCGACCTGCGAAACATAGC
Source organism: Pseudomonadota bacterium (assembly GCA_035345735.1). Classification (GTDB taxonomy): domain Bacteria; phylum Myxococcota_A; class Polyangia; order Palsa-1104; family JAEUJZ01; genus JAEUJZ01. The sequence continues at coordinate 3,309 of DAORCZ010000587.1, forward strand.
GCGCGGCGATGCCCTCGTGGGCTGCCAGCGCCTCCAGGTAGTCGCTCGCTTGGGAGAGGGCGGCACGCGCCGCGGGCTGATGTACCGCCATGTCGAGCTTGATGCCGTCGCGCTGGAGCAACTGCCGCGTTCCAGGGTCAAGCCCCTGCCAGGCCTTGTGTGCGGTCCGCAGCCGCTCGCGGATGGTAAGCGCCTCCTTTTTGAGTTCCCGGTCCAGCCAGGCATCGTATTGGGCTTGCTGCTCCGCCGACAGCCGCGACCGCATCGCTTGATCCCGGTCGAGAATCGACTGTTTGATGCGCTCCAGCAGCACCGGCGTGCCGATGCGCTTATCGAGGTCGCGGGGGCTGACCTGGTTTGCGGTGCGCAGAAACGGGGCCATCGCGGCAGCAAAACCTTGCGCCGGGCGCAGCCCCAGCGGCGCCGACTGCGCGTCGGCATCGCGCTTGAACAGATGGAAGATCTGATACAGCGCCGCGTACTGCACGACCCGCACCAGGGTCGGGTTCTGCATGGCGGCGTACCAGTTGTATGCCGTGTCCTCGTGGGCAGCGACGGCGGGAGCGAGCTTGGGATCCTCCCCCGGGATATAGCTGACCGGCAGCGCCCCCGTGCGGGAGAGGGCGTATACGGCCACCTCTCCCATCGGCACGGCATAGCCCAGGCCGGTCGTATTCCAGTTGAAGGTCAGGCGGGCTTGCTTGGTCTGCTTGTAGACAATGTTCGACAGCGCCTCGGGGAATGCCCAGTTGAGCGGCGGCGCATAGCGGAAGTTCTGATACTTGACGTCGCCATGCTCAGACCAGCCCTTGAGAAGCTGGTCGGCCACGTTGAGCAAGTCTCCGTACTCCGTATTCACCAGCTCTGGACTCAACAGGATCGGCGCCCAGTCCCAGGCTTCGTTGTAGCGACCTGCTCCGGGGTGCAGACGCTGATAGCTCTGGGCCAGCTCGCCCTTGACCGCGACGGATGCCAAGAGGGCCAGCGTCTCGCCCCGCAGCGGGGGGATCAGCTCGTAGGGGGCCACGCGCTCCCGCGCCAGGATCAGCAGGCCGCTGACTTGCTGGATGGCCCCGAGGATCAAGTCGCTCTCCAGTGCGAAGATCCGGGCATCGGTTAGACAGTCCGAGACCGGAACACCACGCGGCAGCCACCAGCCGACCAGCGATTGCTCCGGCAGGCGGTATACGCCGCAGCTGGCGCTGCTCACCAGGCTCGACCGCGGAATGCCCTTGCCTCCCTCCACGGCGACAAACCGCGCCTCAGGAGCATGGACCCAGCGGTGCAGCTCGCTGGCCCGTACTCCCAGATCGAGCGAGAAGCGTCCAGCGTCATGCCACGGACGCGCAAACGGTTCGCGATAGACAAAGGCTCCATGTTCGGAGCGGAACAGCAGGTGGTGGAGCACGCGCAGTTTGCGCCAGACTTCCAGCTCACCACCGTCGAGATTCCCCACCACGTCGAACAGCCAACCCTGATGGCCGTTGGCCTGCCGCATCACCGATGCATCGGGGATCAACTCCGTGATCTGGGCCAGCGTGACGTGTGGCGGCGGCTCAGAAAGCACGATAGAGCAGCTGCCATCACCCCGCAGATCCGAGACCGCAATCCCCTGAAACCCCACCGGGTGCGCTGTGCGAAAGCGGGACCACAGGGCCCCCGCAGCATCCTCCCGTCGGTCCTGAGCCGCCTGCGGGGCAAACAGCGAGCCGCCTGGCCACACCGCAGCCGGGCGCACCTCGGGCTCGGGGGTCATCATCTCGGCCACCAAACGGGCCACCGCGGGTTCCAGCTTGCCTCCTCCGGTACCGAGTACGGCAGCCCCTTCTGAGCGCGGCGGAGTGCCGCTGTGCGCGACCGCGCCATGTAGAGCCTGTCCCAGGCAGAGAAAGCCGATCACGCTTAGCCACGATGAACGAAACAGCGCCTGCCCCAAGGTCCTGCGCTGCCGCCTAGCTCCCGAGACTGCTGCCTGCCGCTTCCTGATCGTCGTCATGCTTGCACTCATCCCGCGCGAGAGAAGAAGGTCGCGAATCCTAGTACTACGTTGCGGCGAAGAGGTTTCTGACCCCACGCGACCTCTCCACGCGCCGAAATGCTGCGTGGCATTTGGTCGGAGCCCCGCTTTTAACCGATGACGACCGGGGCGCAGGTGCTGACGCCGGCGCCCACGATGGTGTAGGGCAGGTGATCGAGCAGCGGCGTGGCGACTCCGGTGAGCGGTGAGAACAACAGGACCTGCGAGTTGTTGAGGCCAGTCATCGGGTCGAGCGTGGTGACGAAGATGTAGAAGCGTCCGCCCCAGTGGGCAAAGGCCCAGG
>DAORCZ010000588.1:0-5629 GCA_035345735.1 Pseudomonadota bacterium
TTCTGCTGATAAAACTCGTCGTGGCCGCTGACTGAGAAACGCACGCCGATGCGCACGCGCACCGCGATGTAGTGCGCGTTCTTGACGACGATCTCGGCCGACTCGGCAGCGCGAGCCCGCAGGTACTCGCCGACCTGCAAGAGCAGGTTGGCGGAGACGCGCGGCGCGAAGGGTTCGAACGGAAGCTGCCGGCGAATGTTGGGAATGGCGATCAGCGTCACCAGTCCAGGCCGGTCGGGCGGCGCCGGGATGCACTTGACCTTGTGCAGTTCCGGAAACTGCGCCAGCGCCAGCCGCTCGTAGTCCCACAGCGATATGGCGCGCCCCTTGTGCCGCAGACGTTCGCTCACGCGCAGCGCCCAGGTGTCGTCGCTCTCGGCTGGGCGACCGCCATAAGACGTGTAGGGCTGACGGACCTTGGACACCTCGGGCCGCGACCGGGCGAGCTGGGTGATGCTGCCCGCCGGCAAGCGATCGGCGAAGTGCTCGGGCGAGTTGCCGCGATCGACGAACGTCGCCGATACCGCTTGGGTGTGCAGGCCAATCACGTCGCAGACCGTGCTGGGATCGCGCTTAATCGTCGCCCGCAGCCAGTAGAGCGGGTCGCGCAGTCGGGTGCTGGGGCTCGTCGCCGGCAGCGCAAGCTCCACCAGGCCTGAGCTGCGCAGGCCGCGCGTGCTGTCGAGCAGCACCTCACGGGAGAGCGGCTGCCAGCGATCGCCCGACAGATAGCTCCAGCTCACCTCAGCTTGCGGCAGATCGGCATCGGCCGTGCCTTCAGCCATCTGGAAGAACAGCGACACGCTCTGCGGCGCGGCCAGATCGCGCAGGCCCAGATACAGCTCGCCGTCGTTGGGGTAGGGCGGCAAGAAGGGAACGCCGCCCGCCGTGCCATCGCGCTCGATCTCGACGGCGCAGTAGCCAAAAGGATGGATGTGCAAGGCGCGATGGATCTGGGCATCGGCCCGCTCGCTATCGAAGCGCAGCTCCTGCGTTGAGCTATAGCTGAGCGTCAGGCTCTTGATCTTCGGCGTGTAAGGCGGCGGCACCATGTAGTTCGCCGCGGTGATCGACCCACCGGCCGCCGTGGCAACGGCCAGCTCGACGGCTTTGCTACCCGCCAGCACCGGATACGTGCTGTGCTGAAAGTCCGGTGAGTTGAGCTCGAGCGCCAGATAGCGCTCCCAATTTAGGACATCGGCATCAAGCCCGCGCTGATTGGCGAGCAGCGCTGCGGCGCGGCTGCTATCGACGGCGGGTCCCTGTCCCGCGCTCAGCGTGACCGACGCCGATCCCGTGCTGCCGAATAGCGGCGCGGCTGGCAAAAGCGTCGTCGTTCGGCTGCGGTCGATCATGCACAGCTGCGCGTTAAACGGCGTGGCCGCAGTCAGGCCATAGATCGCGTAGTAGGTCGTGGGACTCGCCGGCGCACCCATCCACTGCAGGCTCAGGCTCAGCGAGTCGAGCGTCTTGCCCACCACCTCGGGATGCCCCAGCAGCAGGCGCGAGCCGACTGCGGGCTGGTTGGTGAAGGGCTCAAACGGCTTCTTCGCATCCAGCCGCGTCTCGTCGTTTTGCAGCGACAGGTTGCGCAGCCCGCTCGCCACGACGTGCACCTGCGCTGCCGCGAGGACCAGCGGCGCGAGCTCGGCATACGGCGCGCGGAACTGCCCATCGTCGACGCTGTAGATCGGCTTGAGCAAAAGTCGCAGGATCGGGTACGGGCTGTCGTAGATCGCGCCGGGGCTGGGCAGGGTGCTGATCGCCTCGGCCGTCTCGTCGAGCGAGAGGACCAGCTGCAGGCCACGCAACCCAGTCGCACTGGTGCCAGGGACCAGCGTCGCATAGTCGCCGTAGGTCAGGCTGCCGATCGGGCAGCTGACGAAGCCCTTGGCGGTGCTGAGCTCGCAGCTCAGCGCCAGCTCACCGAGCGACTCGAAGGCGGTGCGCAGATCGCCACTTCCCGCGGTAAAGCCCAGGGTCAGCGTGATGCTGCGGGCACCTTCGCGCAGAAAAAGGATCGGCGAGCTGAGAGCCCAGCCCAGGACGGGAGCCGGCGGCACAAGCGGATCACGCGCTGGCCGCGCTGCACCGAAGGCTGGGAAGCGCGGCGAGTCGCCCGCTGCTGTCTCGCCCTCACTGCGTCTGATGGCAGTCGCGTCGGCAGCTGGATAGAGATTAAGCCACTCGCTCTGCTCGGCGGCGGGCTCACCTAGGCGGGCGCGCTGCGCCAGCTCCAGCAGGCTGTAGACCCGATCCCAGGAGGCCTCGCTGGCCAGTTTCACGAGCGTGTCGACGTTGCTCTGTCCGATATATGGCGCTAGCCGATCCGCGGCCGTCGCATCGTCGCCCGCCGAAGCCGCCTCGCCGAGGACGAAGCGAATCAGATCCACGGTGCGGATGCTTGGGCTGCTCTGGTGCAGCGCACGGATCGCCGCCAGGCGCTCACGCCGTAGGCGCTCGCGATGCGCGTCTTCCAGCAGCACGTAGATCTGTTCCCACTCGGCGATCGGCTTGGTGATGACTTCATCCAGCGCGAACAGGAAGTGCTCGGCCGGCATGCAGAAGTAGGCTTCGACCTGGCTGACCAGCGCCCACTGCTGATCTAGCCGGCTCGTGCTCAGGCCCAGCGCCGTCTGCAGGTTGGTGGCAAAGGCGTCAAGCTGCGTCACGCTCAGCGAATACAGCGCATCGCTGCGCTGTCGGGCACCCGCTTGTTCGAGCAGGGCATTGATCGCGCGCCAGTCGCTTTCGAACTTCCGCTTAAGCTGCATCATGCGCAGAAAGTCGTCGAAGTTCGCAAAGTGCAGCGTCTGCGCGACGAAGGTCTGCACCGCCGTGCTGTTGCGCTGATCGTAAAGATCGTCAAACGTCGCCACCTGGGGCAGCGTCGCGACACTGACCGGGCCGACCGCCCTCTCGAGGTTGCCGTAGAAGTCTTGCGACGACTCCTCAATCGAAAAGGCTCCGCCATTGCGGTAAGCAGTGCCGGCGATCACCAGCTTGCTGTTGATCTCTTTCCACTCAGCCGGCGCCGCCGGGCGCAGCGCTAGACGCGTCATCAGCTCGCGCAGCGTCGCGATGGGAAAGAAGGTCTCGCTCTCGCCTTGGCGCAGCGCATCGTACAACGAGCGCAGGGTGGCGAAGTTGACCTCGCGACCATCGGCAAAGGGGGGCAGCGGATCAGCCAGCGTGATGCGAAACATGTGCTCGCAGATGCGCTCGCTGTCGTTGGGGTGACGCAACGGCGCCTGGCGCAGCGTGGTGCGACGGCAATCGATGTAGAGCGAGCGGAGCGACGCGACCTGCGCACGGTTGACGAAGAGGTCGCGATCGGTGGCGTAGATGCGATCGATCCCTGTCGCATCGGGCCCTGCATTGAGCTGCGTCCCGGCTGGCAAGAGCAGAGTCTTGGCGCCGCGTGCCAGCTCGATGATGACGTTCACACGATCGGCAATCGAGGGCTTGGGCTGCAGCCGCAGGTACTGCCGGAAGTAGAAGTCGAGGTGACGTGCCGTCAGCGAGTTGAGCTGAGCGCGCGATCTCTCCAGCAGCTTGAGGAACACGAGGAACAGCACAAAGTGCGGCCGGAATAGATCGGGCGCGGTACTGGGATCGTGACTCTCCGGATCTTGCAGGAAGCTCGCCACCTCCTCGGCCGAGAGCTCGGCGGGGATGAAGCGACTCCAGTCGCCGGCTGGCTGACCCTGCGCGTCGATGTAGCGAAGCTCGCGACTGTAGGCACGAGCGAAGGCAACCAGATCCGCCGTCGTGCGCTCATCCAGCCCGACGTACGCCGGGGCCAGCGCCGGCAGCGGCCGGTTGCTCTGACTGGTGCCATCGCGCTCACCTGCGAGCGGGGGGCGGGGCTTGCTGGGGCTTCCTGTCCCTGGCACCTCAGGCTCCTTGGAAAATCAGGTTGGTGGACTTGAACATCCCCTGGCCGCTGTATTTCGGCGTCGGATCGGGAATTGGCGAACCCGGTCCCGGGGGCGGCTGCTTGGCCGGCGTCTGAACTTCAAAGACCGCAGTGAACATCGCGCCTTTGAGCACCACCGCCTTGCCTCCAGTCAGGGTTTTTTTCGCCTGCTGATTGCCGGCAAGCGCGTCGATCTTCACCGTGCCCTTGCCAGGGATGCAGTACTGCGGCGTGAGGTAGCAGCAGTTCTCGACCTTGACGCTGCCTTCATCGCCGACGACGCAGATCTTCTTGTCGCCCACCGTGCCGGGACCACTGCCGGCGATTTTTCCGGCCGGTCCCCAGACCAAGGCGGCTCCGAAAAAGGGCATGAAAATCGCTTTGTCCCCGTCGATGATGACGATATCGGCCATGCGCCTTACGGACCCGGCTGGGTCGCCTCCATCAGGTAGTAGGGGAACACCATGTTGAAGCGCGAGTTCGTGCCGCGGACGAGATAGCTCAGGCGAATCGACAGCAGGCCATAGACCGCGTCATCGCGACTGATGTCGACGCTCTCTAGCTTGATGCGCGGCTCGAACTCCAAGACCGCATCGCTGACCAGCCGCTTGAGCTTGTTGAGCAGGCGCTGATCGATCTCTTCAAACAGGAAGCGAGACAGATCGCAGCCGAAGCTTTCGACCATCACGCGCTCGCCGGGGATGGTGCCCAGCAGGATGCGCAGGCTCTGCTGGATGTCCTGCACATCTGCCACCATGTCGACGCTGGCTCCCCCCGCGCCGAAGCTCGGTGGGAAGGCCCAGCCGCGCCCCAAAAATGACGAGCTAGCGGCCATCGCCCATCCGCGCCGGCTCGTTACCGCCGGGGTTTAGCTGCTGACTGGCCTGCTGCTGGATCTTGGCGACCAAGCCAAATACGCGATGGAAGGGCAGGTTGCCCACCGCTTCCAAGACCAGGTTGGCTTCGTCGATGGTGAGCGAGAGATGAAGCTCTCGCGGCTCGTGCATGCGGGCTGCGTTCATTTGATGTTCACCTTGCTGCCGGTGAGGGTGACTTCTTTGCTGGCTTCGATGGTCAGCACGCCGGCGCTTTTGATGGCGATGCCGTCTTTGGTCATCGCAATGCTGTTGCCGTTCTGATCCGTCAGGCTGATCCCGCCGGTGTCTTCGTCGAGCAGCAGCTTGTTGCCGCCGGCTGTGGCGATGTACACCGACGGCTTGTCGGCATCGACAAAGCCAATCGTCGTGCCCTTTTTGCTGATCAGGCCGCGGTACTGGTTCTTGTCATCCGGTGTGCCCATGGCGGTGGGCGCGGCGTTCTTGGAGCTAAACAGCGAGCCGACGATGACTGGGCAGCGCGGGTCGCTGTTGAGGAAGCCCACGACCACTTCATCCTTGGGTTCGGGCCGAAAGTAGAAGCCGCGAGCCGGGCCGGCGTCGGGGCTGGCCAGCCGCGCCCAGACCGCGCTCGTCGTCTGCATATCGACGCTGGGTAGCAAGACTTTGATCTGCAGCTCGCCGGTCTTGTCCTCAACGAAGTCGGCGACTACGCCAATCTGCAGCCCGTGCACCGCCGGCAGCAGGCCCGAGGCGGGAGGCTCTTGCACGGGGTGGCGCTGAGTGAAGCCCTCCGACGGCCCGCCGAGCTGAATGTCGGTGCGCCAGCCGGCGCGATCGAATCGATGGCGCAGCCCCGTGATCAGCGCCTGGC
>DAORCZ010000589.1:0-5628 GCA_035345735.1 Pseudomonadota bacterium
GTAATCACCGAGCGTCGGCGATTCCGCAGGACGTTGCGCATCGCGATGCGCAGAAGCGAAGGAAGCATCAGCTCACCCCAGAGATTCTCAGCCAAGCTTGCGAAGGACTCAGCCGCGCAGCTGACGCCGCCACCGGCGTCGATTGATCCAAAGAAGGCAGCTCGGCCACCGGCGAAAGGAAGAGGCCAAATCGGCTGGCACCGGTGCGTTGCACGGCGATCACAAGCACTGCCAAGCATGGCACGATACTTACTGTTGTCAACTATAATTGTTCACGTTCTGAAGTATCTGGCCGCCGACGCTGAAGTTTGATACGGTGCAGGTATGAGTGGTACACGCTCCAGACCGCCGCGCAGTGCGGGCCAGAGCCCACGGGCCGTGGCCCGAGACATGCCTGCTACCGTCGGCATCGCGAGGGCTGCGACGACTCCGCTTTTGCAGGAGTTAGCGCAGAGCTTCTTTCAGCTGATGATGCGCCACCGCGTCGCGATGCGGGACGTCATGCTGAGCTTCGGCCTTTCACCGCCGCTCATGATGACGCTGCACATGCTGGAAGGGCCGCCGGCGACCATGCGCGAGCTGGCCGACATCATCGGGCTTGAGCCCTCAAACCTCACCTCAGTCGTCGACAAGCTAGAGGCGCGAGGTCTGGTCGAGAGGCAGTCTGCGCCCGACGATCGCCGCGTCAAGCGGGTGGCTTTGACGCGATCCGGCCGGGCCATGCGCAAGCGGATCGTGGAGCGTCTAAAACAGCCGGCCCCGTGGATGGCGGGCCTTGACACCGAGGATCAGCGGCTGCTGCTCGGCGTACTGCAGCGGGTGCTCGGCGATGCCCCCGGGTCTGATGACCTGCGCCTGCCGCCGAGCCAAAAGAGCAGCAAACCCCGACGCTGAGGAACCCATGCCTTTTCACTTCCGCATCATCAACGTGTTCACGCAGGGCGAAGATCGGTTCTCTGGCAATCCGCTGGCGGTGTTTGAGGATGCCCGCGATCTCGACAGCGAGGTCATGCAGCGACTGGCGCTGCAGTTCAATCTGTCTGAGACGACGTTCATCCTGCCGAGCAGCGCGGCTGAGGCTCGCGTGCGCATCTTCACGCCGGCCTACGAGATGCCCTTTGCGGGACATCCCACGCTGGGGACGGCGCACGTCGTAGCGGAGCTGCAGGGCGGACTGGATGCCGTGCGGTTAGAGACGCTGGCCGGCGTCATCCCAGTGACGCGCCACGGTCGTCGCTTTCAGCTTCGTGCCAATCGGGCGAGCACGCGGCGACCCACCGAAGAGACTGGCCAGCTGGCCGCGATGCTCGGCCTTGCGCCGCAAGATCTGGCGGGCGAGGCGCTGTGGGTGAACACCGGCAACGAGCAGCTGATCGTCCCCCTTGCGACGGAAGCCGCAGTGCGGCGAGTCAAAGTCGATGGCGCTGCGCTGTCGTCCCTGCACTGCGTGCATGGCAACCCCAAGGTCTACGTCTTTGCAGAGCTGGGAGACGACCGCTTGCTGTCGCGCTTCTTTTTTCCCAAAGGGCCGGGACAGCCGATCTTGGAAGATCCCGCCACCGGATCGGCGTGTGCCAATCTCGGCGGCTACTACCTTGCGACTGGGGCGGCGCGACCGCTCTCCCGGGTGATTAGCCAGGGCGAATACACTGGCCGTCCTTCGACGCTGTACTTGACGGTGGATGCGGCCGGTGAGGTCTTTGTGGCCGGCGATGTGCTGGAGCTAGGTCGCGGCAGCATCGAGCTGCCTACGGCATCCGCGCGGGTCTGAGGCCAGGGCCGGCCGGCGCTATCTGAGGCCGTGGCCGGCCGGCGCTAGAAGTGCAGCGCGAGCTTGCCGATCATCGACGCAGACTGCTGGCGAACATGTGCCTGAGTCAGCGCCTCGGCGCTGATCGGGCCGGCGTCCTCGGTCAGGGTGCCGGTGAGCACACCCTCGTCGAGCAGGTCGGCGACCTTGTTGAGGATGTCGCGCTGGCTGCCCATATCGGGCGTCTTGAACATCGCCTTGGTGAACATCAGCTCCCAGCTGAACGAGGCCTTCTTGCCCATCAGCTTGTTCACCGGGATGTCTTTCGACTCGACGATCGAGACGATGCGGCCCTGCGGCGCGATCATCGCCGCCATCGCTTCGAAGTGCGTCGCGGTGTCGTAGCTGCAGTAGATGTAGTCGACGGAGTCGAGGCCAACGGCCTTGAGCTGGGCCAGCATGTCGTTGCGGTGGTTGATCACGTGATCCGCCCCCTGCTTGCGCGTCCAGGCGATGGACTCCTCGCGCGAGGCGGTGCCGATGACCTTCATGTGCGAGAGGCGCTTGGCCATCTGCACGACGAGCGAGCCGACTCCGCCGGCGGCGTTGAGCACCAAGATAGAGCGGCCGTGGTCGCGCGGGCCGATGAGGAGCTGCTCATAGAGTCCCTCCCAGGCGGTGAGCGCGGTCAGCGGAATCGCGGCGGCCTGCTTGAAGTCCAGGCGCTGCGGCTTGCGGCCAACGATGCGCTCATCGACGGTGTGGAGCTCGGCATTGCAGCCATCGCGGGTGATGTCACCGGCGTAGTAGACGGGATCGCCAGGACGAAAAAAGCGGGCTTCGGGACCAACCGCGCGGACAACGCCGGCGGCATCCCAGCCCAGAACGCGCCCACCGCGTCCGGCGCGGACCTTGGTGTCGACAGGGTTCAGCGAGACCGCGTGCACCTGCACCAGAAGCTCGCGGCCGACCGGCACCGGAGCTTCTCGCTCGACCTGTAGGAACTGCGAGGTGTTGTCGGGATTGACGATGAATGCGCGCATGGGAGACCCCTCTTGGTTGAAGAAAATACCTGGGGAGGATAGCAGCTTGTGGTGTCCACGGAGGGCAGATTCTCCGACGGTGTGTGCCCGGCTTGGAGCCGCAGAGCGGGGCGTGGGGAGGGCGAGGTTTCTGTGGGGCGGGCTCTCCGTCTTGCCAGCGCTGGTTGGCTAGCCGGACGGACGTTCCTTTCCCGGCAAGCCGCGCGAGCCGGGCGCGTTTGTACCGGGCGGTGACCGGGGCGGATTCGCTACCATGGACCCGTGGGCTCGACCGACGTTCTGCACAGCGCCTACTTTCGGGTGCGGGTCGATCCTCGCAGCCAGCTTGTGCAGCTTTGGCGATCCCCGGAGCCGTTCCCTAGCTTGGAAGCGGCGCGCGATGCTTGGCTAAGTGTGGTGGCGGCGCTGGATCGCGGCGGTCGCACGGGGCGCTGCCTGCTGTCGGATTTGCGAGACGGCCCGGCTCGCAACGACCCTGCGTACGAACAGATCATTCTGCAAATCGTTCCACGGGTCCACGCTGGCTTTCTGCGCAACGCCATCCTGGTGCGCATGGCGGTCGGAGCCCTGCAGATCAAGCGACACGCCAAAGGGGATGGTATCGAACGACTAATCACCAGCAATGAAGAAGAAGCCGTCGCCTATCTACGAGAAGTTCTCCCGCCTGACTCTGCGCAATAGGCAGCTAGATTCACAATCTACGGATCGGCATAAATGGCCGGCCGCGAGGGCTTCTTACGCCAAGAAAGGACGCCGGCGTGGCGCTATGGGCTGGCTTGGCTGCTTGCGCTGAGCTGATAGGGCGCTTGGCTGCAGCCGCGATCGCGGCCCAGCACGCGGAGGAAAAGATCGCCGCGCGCTCGGACCAGGGTGCTCTTGCCCGCCGCGTTGGCCTCTCCGGCGGTGGTGGGGGCAGGCAGAATGTCGACGGCCGGGCTCTTTACGATGTCCAAGGTGGCGTCGCAGTCGGCTCCCGGGCCGGGCAGGACCAGCTTGATGCTAAAAGTCCGCGAGGTGTTCGCGCTCTCGGGCTTGTAGGGCAGGCGGAAGCAGTCGATATCGCCTGGCCACAGGAAGCCCGCCAGCTGGCCTTCCTGGCTGATTGGGCCGCCCGATCCGGCGCTGCCCCGGGTGACCAGGGGCAGGGGCATCGCTTGCTCGCAGTCGTCATTGGGTTCAACTTCGGCGCCGTCGAGAGGCGGCTCGACGGTGATGCGCAGCGCGTAGCGGCCGTCGGAGGCTGGCATGCGAGATCCCCCGTCGCCGGAGGCTATCGGGCCGGCGCTGCGCACGCTGACAAAAGCGCGGGCACTGCCGCGCGGCAGAGGCAGGTTGCGCAGGCGTAGCTCGCTTTGCCCCTTGCCAGCGGCGAAGTCGCCCAGGAAACGCAGCTTGTCGAAGGCCACGGGGCGGGATCCGGCCGCATGCACTGGGGCCGAGACAGGCTTCAGGGCGGCGCCAGCCGAATCGGTTCCCCCGTCGCTGCTGACGACTACTGGGGTGACCCCGCCTTCGGGTTCGATCCACACCCGCAGGGCAGGGCTTAGGCCCGGCGAGCGCACCTCAACGCGCAAAATGGCATCGGTCTTTAGCCCCACTGCGCCGCGACCCGTCCCGGCACCTGGCTCCTCGCCGGCCCCACGCACTCGATGGTGCAGAGCGTCGCTGAGGTTTAGCGCGAAGAAGTCTTCATCGCCTCGACCGGTCAGCGTGCCTGAGAGGTCTGAGCTGTCCGCCGGGGTCGCGGTCTCGTAACTGTCGTTGGGCTCTAGCTCGCTGCCGAGTGGTGCGGCCTGCGTAGCGAGCGAGAGCTGATAGTCCAGCGAGGCAGCAGCAGCGGGCGCGGGGCTCGCCCCGGGCTTCGGCGCTACCAGGCCACCGCGGACGCGTAGATAGAGCGCCTGCCCCGGATGCAGGGCCAGCGCCGGGAGCCGCTCACCCCCACCGGGGCCGCGTTCGTCGACATGCCACAGGGGGGTCACTTTGCCGGGGCTCTGAGTCGGCGCGTAGACATCCAGCTGAAGGTCGACTTGCGGGCCGGTGGTCAGCGTCAGGCTGAGAAGCTGCGGCGCGCCCCCCGCCGGGGACGAGAGGATGTAGTAGTCATCTCCGCCCTTGCCTGCGCCCATCGAGGTAGGTGGGGCGAGTGAGGCGCGGACGCCTCGACCAGTTGCCAAGGGCTGCGCGTGCTCGGGATCGTCGTTCGGCTCATGTTCCTCGACGAGATATAGCGCGCTGTGGACCGAGGGGGGAGGCAAGCGACTGGCGCCCGCTGGGGTCGCGCCTGGCTTGGCTTGGGCGTCGAGCACCTGGACGGCCGGTCCGGCATCCGGGCGGTGCGGCAGGGGCTTTCGCCAGTCACAGCCCGAACCAGGTAAGAGCGCGATCAGCGGCGACAGCCACAGGACCCCTGCTGGCGCTCGCAGGACGGCCGGCGCGCTGCCCCGCTTCATTGTGCTCCAGCGGTCGAGCCTGTGGCGGCCTGCCCCGCGCCGGCAGCCCCGGCTTCCTCACCCGCCGGGGCCAGCGTGGCCAGGTACTCCGCTTCGGCCACCAGCTGATCCGAGACGGTGGCCTGGCCGCGGAACTTCCAGATCCGTCCGCCGCCACGCACCAGTGTCGATCGCAGGACTAGCTGATCGCCGGGGACGACGGGCTTTCTGAACTTGGCGCGGTCGATGCCCAGCAGGTACACGATGCGCTCGCCCTCCAGATCGCCGAGCTTTAAGCGGGCGTGCAGTGCCGAGGTCTGCGCCAGCGCCTCCAAGATCAGCACCCCTGGCATGACCGGGTGGCCGGGGAAGTGACCGACGAAAAACGGCTCGTTGATGGTCA
>DAORCZ010000590.1:0-5623 GCA_035345735.1 Pseudomonadota bacterium
GCCCGGCACCCGGCGGCAGCCCCGCTGGCGACAGCAAGCCGGCGACGCCAGCCAGTCCCCAGACGGGCAAGAGTGCCCCATAACCGAGCCTGCAGGCCCGCCGGTGACCTCAGGCAGGAGTGGACCCATGCAGCGTGATTGTGCAAAGAAGCCCTCGTCCCGTCCCCCCCGCGGTGCCTCGCGTCCATCGCTGACGCGGGGCGGCTTCTTGGGGATCTTCGTCGCGGCGCTGCTCGGCATCGGCTGCAGCCTGACCACCAAGACGGATGTCGGCGCCGGCATCGGCAGCCCCTGCCAAAGCGACGATCAGTGCCAGGCCGCCCGCTGCATGCCGCCCGCCGCCGGCACCAAGGCCACCGGCGGCATCTGTGCCACGACGTGCTTGGTCGACGCCGATTGCCTTTCCGGTAGCGTCTGCGCCAAGGGCATGTGCCAGCTACCGCTCACCGTCGGCGTCGCGCTCACCGGCAACGTCACCGAGCTAGAGGGCTGGACCTTCGCGCACGTGCAGGGCCTGGACCAGGCCTCCGCCGATCTCGGCTACGTCAAATTGGATAAGCGCTTTGGTCTGATCCCGGGAAATGTCCTGGAAGACATCGAAAATATTGCCAGGACGAACCAGATTGTCATCGGAAATACGGTCGATTACATTCCAGACTTTCAGCGCGCCGCGCAGGCGATTCCTAATCGAAATTTTGTCTGCGTCGATGATGGCGTGTATATGACGGGAACTTCCAACTTTACGACGTACTGGATCCACCGCGCCCAGGCCTGGTATGCCGCTGGAAAAGTCGCCGCCAACGTGGCCAAGAATCGTTTGGGAGTGATTAGCGCATTTATTAACCCAGAGACCGTATTTGACGTTAATGCATTTACCCTGGGAGCACGCACGATAAAACCCAATATCGTTGTCGAAGTTCGGCACATGGGATTCTGGTTCGATATCAATGATACGCCGACTTATTCATATACACATAGCAACGGAATGACTCGGGAATACTTCCGCGAGGAATATCTAGCGGCCCTGATGATCGACTCGGGCTGCGAGGTCATCGCCCACATCGGCAACACCCAGCGAACCGTCCGCTTGCTGGAAAAGCTGCGCGGGCAGGGCATGGCGCGCGCCGACCAGTACTCCTTCGCCAACGACAATCAAAAGGGCTACCTCGACGGGACCGGCGTGCCGATTCCGTCCTGCGTCGGATCGATCTACGAAAACTGGCAGCCGCTTTATCGCGATCTCTTCGAGGCTGTGCATCGCGGCACCTTCAATCCCATGAAGTCGCTCGACTACGACATCGACGACACCGACAACAGCCCGACCGGCGTGTCGATAAACCCCAGCGGCCCCGGCGACAGCATCGCCGCCCGCAAGATCGTCCAGGATCTGGCGCGCGCTAAGAACCCCTCGGCCCGCCAGCGCGTCCTCATGGGTCCGTACACCGCCAACGGTCAGCGCGATCGTGACCGCGACGGCATCCCCGATGCCAACCAGACCGTTGCCGCCGGCGAGCTTATCGAAGTCGCCGAGGCCAGCAAGATGTGCTGGTACGTCACCGGCGTCGTCGAAAAGTCGGTCCTCTCGGATCCCAAGTCCGCCGATCGCGCCGCTCTTGTCCCGGGTGGCCTGGTCCCCGGCTCGACCCAGCCCGGCTCCCGCGTCGCTTACCCCACCGACGACAAGCTCGTCATCCCTTCGGGCCTCAGCACCGAGTGTCTGGCCAATACGTTCTAAGCGACAGCGTCCCCGCCGCCGGCAGTGAACGAAAAAACCGTCCCCGCGCTACGCCCCCACCCACGTCCCATGGAAGCCAAACGGGACGCGCTGGCGCGTGGGGATGATGGCGACCGGAGCACCTTCGATGTCGGTGGCGTCGAGCAGTAGCAGCTCCGAGTTCCCGGAGTCGGCATGGAAGACGGTGGTGAGCAGGTAGCCATCACCTTCGGCGGCATCGGGGCTGCGCGGGATGAAGATCGGCTCGTTGAGGTAGCTGCTCTCGCCCAGGATGCGGCTGCGCAGCGTGCGGGTCGAAAGGTCGATGTGCAGGACGGCGTTGAACAGGCCGCGGCCGCAGGTCGTGCCCAGGCGACCGGCCAGGTAGCCGTGGCGGTGACGGCGCACGGCGTAGCGCGGATCGACGACCGGGAACTCGCAGGGTGTCTCGCACAAGACCTCGCTGCGCAGCGCACCGGTCTGCAGATCCAGGCGCATCCGCGTCAGCTGTCCCGACGGATATTCGCTGATCGGCGGGTTGGGATTTTCGCCCCCGGGATCGAACAGCGGCAGGCGCGGGTAGCGCACGACATCCAGCACCACCGTGTCGCCGTCGTCGAAGGCGTTGAGCGGGTGATAGATGTAGCAGGTGGGGATCTCGTACCAGCGCTCGCGGCCGGCCGACTCGTCGCGCGGCACAACGCAGATGCGCGACCCCAACGAGGGCTGCCAGCGGATGGTGTTGCTGCTCTTCATGTCATCCATGTGCAGCACGGCGGGCAGGTGATAGAAGATGGCGCGCGACTCGGTGACGCTAAAGTCGTGCATCATCGCGGCGTACGGCGTCGGCACATCGCGTCGCAGCTTCAGAGCACCGTGCCGATCGAAGACGTAGTAGGTCAGGCCACCGCGATCCAGCCAGTAGCCGAAGGTGTAGACGGTGCCGGTCGCGGCATCGACCTTGGGATGCGCGACCATGCCGCCTTGGCGCAGGACCAGCGCGCCGTTGAAGTCGAAGGGGCCGCGGGTGGCCAGCGTCGTCGGATCGATCTCGTGGGCCGGCGAGCCTTCGACCAGCGACAGCAGGCGTCCGGCCAGCAGCTGAATGCTGGTGTTGCTGCGGTTCATCGCCCGCAGCACTCGCATCATCTGGTCATCGGTGGGCGGCAGGCCCAACGCGCCTCGCAGCGGCATGCTGAGGATCTCGCGCGGGGAAAAACCAATCGCCAGGAAGCCGGCGAACAGCGTCGCGGTGCCGAAGTCGCGGATGCCACCGAACAGCGCCCGACCGGCGGTCTCTTCTAGCTGCAGCTTTTCGGTGCGCACCCAGCGATTGCGATGGCTGACCCCCCCGCCGTCGAAGGTGAAGGCGTCGATCATGCCGTCGCCATCAAACCAGTGATAGGTGCTGCGGTCGCGGGGCTCGAAGCGCGGCGCGGGGCTCATGCGATACAGCGTGCCGCGCAGGCTATCGGGGATGCGACCGACGCTGGGCTGCAGGCCGGTGAAGTCGCTCTCGCGGCCGACCGGGGCGAAGTTGCCTTCCAGGTAGGGGTTCGGCAAGGCCGTTGGTGCCGCCGCGATGCGTCGCTTGTCTAAGGACCGGAGGAGATCGCCAAGCAGGTCAGGGAGCATGCTGTAACCACCGCGTTCATCAGTCGAAATCGCAGACGCTGCATTTTGCCTCGCCGACGGCCCGGCTTGGGCAGAAAATGAATTCGTAGATTTTCATTTCGCTTCAGTCGGGGGTCTGCATGTCGGGTGAGCTACACGAGGGTCAGGCACGGCGCGAGTCGTCTCCGTTTGCCGCGAAATCAGCCGAAGAGCTAGGGCTGCGCGGCACCATTTCGCCAGGGCAGCCGGTCTTTGGGACGACCACCACGACCCCTGCCGCGGCGGTTGAGCCCAAGCGCTTCGGGGCAATGACCGACGGTGAAAAAGCGCGCAACCTGGCTGAGCTGATGGATAGCTCGGCGGCGACGCTGCAGCAGAACGGCGTATCGAACCACATGGAAGATCTGCTGGCCGGCGTGATGATGAACGAAGGCGGCACCAACACGCGGCGCGAAAAGATCGGCAAGTACTTCCGCGGCATGATGATGGGCGACGGCAAGAAGGGTCACGGCGTGCTCGGCCAGATCGAGCAAGTCGGCCTAGAGACGCTGCGCAGCGATCCCGCGGCGCTGGCCAAGCTGAAGAAATCACTCGGCGAAGATCAGCAGTATCTCGTCGATCAAGCGGTCAGCGGCGGCATCGATGTCGAAGGCCTCAGAAGCGATGACAAAGACCGCAAGAAGGCAGCCCAGGGTCAGCTGCTGCAAGCCGGCATCGATCACCGCACCGCGCAGTTTGAAGAGTACAGCGGGCTCGATGCCCGAAAGCGCGCTGGCGAGACGCTGAGCAAGGAAGAGCAAGCGCGGCTGACCAAGCTGGGATCGATCAGCGGCTCAGCGATGGGCTTTGACTCGCTGGATCGCAGAAACGGCAAGGACGCGACGATGGCCGACGTGCGGGGTCTTTCGAGCGAGCGCTTCAGCGAGATCTACGAGGACGGCCAGGTGCGCTTCGAGCCTGCCCACTATCGGCGCTTCCGCGATCAGTACGAAGCCCAGACCGCGGCCAACGCCAAGCTGCCCGAAGGCAAGCAGAAGCCGGTGACCATGGGCACCGCGATTGGCGACTACACCGTGCAGGATCGCGACAAGGAATCGCTGAGCCACAACTACGATCTTCTCGCCGACATGACGACGAGCTACGGCACCGCGCAGGTCATGGGCCTTTACGGTCACCAGGGGCAGCTCAAGGCCAAAGATGGCACCGGCGCGGATGTCGACTTCGACCTGCAGCACCTCAAGGCCGCCGGCCGGCGTCACACGGTCACCGACGAGGATCTGCAGCTTCAGATCGCCATGCTGAAGATGAAGAACCTCGACATGGGCAGCAAGAACATGACCGCCGAGACGATGACCGACCAGTACAACGGCGATCGCAAGTTCAACAAGAACTGGGCGACCTATGTCTCGCGCCTCAAAGGCAACGTCAGCACCTATCAGGCGGCCGAGGCTGGGCTCGACGCCGAAAACAAAGCCAAGACGCAGCCGCACGCGCACTACGCGCAGTAGTTTCCGCGTCGATCCTTTGCCTGCTCGCCTTTGCCGATCTGCCGGCTACGTGCTGCCGCGCGGTCCCTGTCGGTTGAAGGCGGGCAGCGCACCCAGCCAGGTCATGACGGCGCGGACTTTGGGCAGGCGCTGTCGCTTGCGGTGCACCACCATCCACAGATCGCGGGCAGGAATCGGTCCCAGGTCCAGCGCGCCGACCTGCTGCGGCGCCACCTCGCGCAGTCCCGTCAGGCGGGCTGCCACGCTGTGCGGCAGGATCGCCACACCCAGTCCCTGTTCCGTCGCAGCGGCGAGGGCTTCCAGATCTTCCACCAGCAGCCGGGCTGGGCGGTTGGCGAACGCGGCGCGGGCGAAGCGCTGCTCGGGTAGGTTCGACAGCGAGCCGGCCAGACCCAGCCAGGCGACCTCGCGATGGAGCGCAAACTGGGGGCTGGCAAACAGGCCGTAGGTCTCGCTGTGCAGCCGCCGTCCGACGAGCTCGCCCCGCGTCGGGCGCAGAAAGCGCAGCGCGATATCGGCCTCGCCGGCCGCCAGGCTGCTGATGCGATTGTCGGCGAGGATGCGCAGCCGCAGGTGGGGGTAGTCGCGATAGAACGAGAGCAGCTCGCGCGAGAGCACCCAGCGCACAAGCTCTCCCACCGTGGTGAGCGTGACCTCACCGCTCAGCTTAGGTGACTCTTCCAGCGCCGACTGGGCGGCCAGGGCGGACGTCACCATGGGTTGCACTGCCGAAAGCAGCGACTCGCCCTTTTCGGTCAGGCGCAGCGGCGTCTCGCGCACGAAGAGC
>DAORCZ010000591.1:0-5618 GCA_035345735.1 Pseudomonadota bacterium
CGCATCTGGTTGAGCTCTTCGGTCTCGGTGTTGCGCTCGCCGACGAACAGATCGTCCATCGTGCGCGCCAGCGTGTCCGTCGAGATCGTCGGGTTCAGCTGATACAGCTTCTGCTGCAGGGCATCGCGGAATTCTTCCGCGAACTGGTAGCGGTCCTCGGGTCGTGTCGCCAGAGCCTTGCAGACAATCGCATCCAGCACCGAGTCAATCGCCGGGTCTTTCTGCGACGGCGGCACGAACTTGCCCTGGCACACTGCGCGGGCCATCGCGCGATAGTCCGTCCCCTCGGGAAACTGGTACAGGCGGTCGCCGGTCAAAAGCTCATACAGCACCACCCCGGCGGCGTAGATGTCGGTTCGACGGTCGATGACGCCCCCGCGCAAGAGCTGCTCAGGCGCCATGTAGCCGAACTTGCCAAAGCCGATGTTGGGGTTCGAGTCCGCGGTGCGGATCGCGCTACGGGCGATGCCGAAGTCGATGACCTTGACCTCGCCCTCGTACGACACCATGAGGTTCGGCGGCGAGATGTCGCAGTGCACCAGCGACAGCGCCTGCCCCTTGGGTCCGGTGCGACGGTGGGCGTAGGCCAAGCCGGCCGCCATATCGCGCGCAATGTGCACGCACTGGTCAATCGGCAGCCGCCGCCCCAGCTCTTTGCAGCGACGAATGATGCGGCGCAGATCCCGGCCTTCGATGTACTCGATGGCCAGGAAGTACTCTTTGTCGACGGTGCCCGCTTCGTAGACCTGCGCGATGTTGACGTGGTGCAGCTTGATGGCGATCTGCACTTCGTCGATGAAGCGGTTGATGAAGTCTTCGTTCTCAGCGAGCTGCGGCAGGATCTTTTTGATGATGACGAACTTCTCGAAGCCTTTGATCTCGCCGAGCTTGGCCAGAAAGATCTCGCCCATGCCGCCGCGCGATAAGCGCTTGAGCAGCAGGTAGCGGCCAAACGCCACCGGAAATTCCGATAGCGCAGCCGGCTTACCAAGCGACGAATGCGGCGTCAGCGACATGAGGCAACCTATGTTACGGGTCGGCCTCGGCGAAAGCAACGACAGCGAGAGAGCGCCACCATCGAGGGGAGGCCCCGCAGATCAGCAGCGCATAGGGGCCAAGTTGCGCTATCAGTAGTTCTTGATGGCGCAGCTCAAAAAGTCGATGAAGAAGACGGGGGGCGGTGGCTCAGGTGAGAGCAAGCCACCGCCGCTCAACGCTCCGTTCGCGGCCGCCCGCAAAGAGCTCTTGGCCCTCGTCGCCCCGCAGGCTAAGCCCGCCCCCGCGGCTCGCCCGGTGGCGAAGCCCGTGGCGCACACGCGCGAGGAAGAGAGCCTGTCGGATGCCGAGCTCTTTGCACGCGAGATGTCCGGCGTGCACCGCGGTGCAGCTAGCCCACGTCCAGGTCGCGGTCGCGAGCTTCCCGTCGAGCAGGCACGCGAAGCGCAGATCCGTCAGTCCGAAGACGCCGAGGCCTATGCCCAGCTCTCGGACCTCGTCGATGGCACTGGCAACTTCGACATCAGCGACACCGATGAGTACATCGAGGGCATCGCCGCCGGGCTCGATCGTCGACTGCTCGCCCGACTACGCCGCGGCGACTTTGCGATTCAGGGGCACGTCGATCTACACGGCATGACGCGCGATGAAGCCCGCATCCGAGTCGAGGGCTTCCTGCACGAGTCCCGCCTGCGCAGCCGACGCTGCGTGCTCATCGTCCACGGCCGCGGGCTCAACTCCAAAGATCAGATCCCGGTGCTCAAAGAGAGCGTGCGCATCTGGCTCACCCGCGGTCGCATTAGCCGCTCGGTCCTCGCCTTCGCGACGGCCCGCCCCACCGATGGCGGCGCCGGAGCAGTGTACGTGCTCCTGCGGCGCTAACACTACTCGCCGTGCAGCGACGGCAAATCTCGCGCTAGGTCACGGCCGAGATCACGACCGATGTCGCCATCTGGGCTGACCTGACGCAGCTTGACCAGTCCGCGCACCTCAACCTGGCGAATGCGCTCGCGGGTCAGGTTCAGGATCTCGCCGACTTCTTCCAGCGTGATGCCGCCGCGATCCGCGACGTCCAACGCGCAGGTGTCGCGCATATCTTCCAGCTCCAAGTCCGGAAAGTTGAGCTTGATGCTCCCGGTCTCGGGGTTCACATCCAAAAACAGATGGTACTTGCATGACACCCACGGACACGGCCGCGGGCCGCTGCCGCAGTCGGCGCGGACCACCGGGCGCTCGGCCTCAGGCGTGGCCAGCGTCTGGCTCAGACGCAGCTCTTCCTTAGTCAGCCGACGTGGCGCAATGGTCTTGCTGCGCGAGCGCTTGCGATGGCGCCGCACTGGCCGCTCGCCGTCGACCAGACCGTCAGATTGTCCCTCTTGCGTGCTCGTGCCAACTAGCTCAGCCGAAGCGAACGCATCCATGGTGTCCTCGTGCATACGACTCCCTCCAAATGCAAACTCAGCCCCGCCCTGACGGGACTAAAGAAGTTCCTCAGCGCCCCCTTTGGACCCGGCGCCAAACGCCCGCTCGCGCGCTGCTCGCTCAAGCGGAGAAACCAGCTGTCGTTCTAGCGACTCGACGCGACCAACTAGCTCGTCGCCGAGTTTTTGCGTGGTGCGAATCTCGCGCTCCAGCCCGCGGCGCTGTTCCGCCGTGAAGTTGCCGCGCTTGAGCTCCAGCTCAAAGCCAGAAACCAGCTGACTCAGCCCACGCTGCAGCGCTTCGATCTCATCGGTGAACCGCAAGAACGAGCGCTGAATGTCTTCGATGGTGTAGTTGGCGGCCATCATCTGCTTGATGACGTTGATGCGCCGCACCGTCGTCGCGGGATATACGCCGAGCGAGCCCTGGTGCTTGCCCTTGCGCCCGACGCGCCGGCTGCGACCCAGCAGGCCCAGCTGCACGTACTTGCGAAACGTCGCTTCCGACAGGTGCAAACCCTGACGGACGAAGGTTTCGATGATCTGCGACAGGCTCATGCCGTCGGGGTGGCGCTGCTCGATCTCGGTCAGCACCTCGTCTGCGAGCAGGGCACCCTCGCCCTCGCTGTCAGCACGACGCTTGCCCAGACTGACGGTGGACGGTGCAGCCCCTGGCGCGGACGACTTCCGAGTCTTTTTGCTGCTTGCACGCACCATGGCCACAACCCGCGTCTTTCCTAGGTCTTCGATCAGCTCGGTAAACACGACGATCCCCCTGCCCTTCGCTTGCTTGTTTGGCGCACCGCGTGACCACCCCAGCTCCAAACGGTGGCCCCGCCCCACGCGGTGTTTCTGCGTCGCGCCAGCTACCTCTCATCGAGATGGCAGGCGTGAATTTCTTGATTTACGCGAGCGGTTCGTTCAACTGATTTGAATGTATTCCATTCAATAGAATCCATGCAAGCGAAAAGTACGAACTGGTGCAAAAAGTTGACAGCACTCAGCAGCTCATCAGGAGCCCCGGCTGCCAAGCGCTGATAACGACGCGATTCCCGTCGCTGAGAACCGAGCAAAGAGCCCAGCCAGGCCGCGGTTCAACTGGGCGCCGATGTCAGACTATGGGAGCCGAAGTAGCAGACTCGATCGCGCGCCCGAAGCGGGAACCCGCAGGAGCGCACGAGGACAGACGTCCGCATCCAGCCCCGCATGCGCAGAAAGCCCCTGCGGCTAGCCAGCAAGGCCGCCGCGAACGAAGGACGGTAGAGGGAGAGTTAGAACGGAGAGGAGGAGTGACGCGAGGGAGGAGGAAACCGGGGCCAAGGGCCAGCTGCCGAGCGCAGCGACGGGCCTAGAAGTCGTCGTCGTCGTCTTTGCCGCCCTTGATGCTGTTGAGCAGCCGATACGCTTCCTGGACCTTCGGATTCTTCGGGCTGTTGTTATAAAGCTGCATGACCTTGCGGCACAGCGTCCGGGCCTGCGCCGGGTTCTTGCTGACCAGCCCCTTGGCTTGCCCAAGCAGCTTGTCGGCCTCGCCATCCTTGGCCGGATCGCCGCCACCCGCTGGAGCCGCGGGCTTGGCGCCACCGCCACCCCCACCGCTCGGTTTTGCCGAACCCGCCGAGCTCGCCTTACCGCTGAAGTAGCTGGCCAAGTAACCACCCAAGCGCTTGTCCGCCTCGCCAGCCGCCTTGTACGCCGCCGCTGCGCCCGAGGGATTGCTGCCCTCGGCCTTGCTGCCCTGATCGTTCTTGGCCTTGACCTCTTCCAGGTCCTTGACCGTCTGCGCCGCCTTCGGTCCTTTGACGGACTTCATGGCGCTGATGGCACTCGCGAAGTCCTTGCTCTTGTAGGCGCCCAGCGCTTGCTTGTTGCTGGCGAGGTCACCGCCGGCGGCGGGCTCGGCCTTCTCAGCTTTCTCGGCCTTCTCAGGCTTCGAAGCGGCCTTGGGCTTTTCCTTGGGCTCGGGCTTTTCTTTGGGCTCTTCCTTGACCGGCTCCTCGGGGGGCGGAGGCGGCGGCGGCGCAGCCTTGGTCGGCGCGCTGCCGAGCTTGCCCTTGAGCTCTTGGAGCTCGGCGTTATCGGGATCGATGTCTTCGAGGCCCTTGTTGATCTTTTCGAGAGCCGCGGCGGAGTCGCTGCGCGCCAGGCTATTGGCCTGGCTGACGATCTCTTTGACCGCCTCGCGACGGGCACTGCGAGCCTGCTGCTGGGCGTCCTCGTACTGCACCGAGGTCTTGTCCACCTTGGCGAACACGCGGATGGCCTCAGCGTACTTGCGATCTTCGAGGTCCTTCTTGGCCGCTTCGATCAGCTTGCGCGTCTTCTCTTCGGCGTCGCAGGCCTCGATGTAGTGCTTGATCTCAGCCGAGTCGGGCGCCAGCTTGAGCGCCTCGTCGAAGGCTTTGCGCGCCGTGTCGTAGTGGCTGGCAGTGAAGTCCTTGGTTCCTGCGACGTAAAGCTCGGTCGCCTTGTCGATGGACTTCTGGGGATTGCCGCTGCGTAGCGACGTCACGGTGAGACCAATCAGACCGACTAGCAGCGCGCCGCCGAGGATGCCGAAGTACATGCGCTGCTTCTGCTCGCTCTGCAGAAAGGCCAGCGGACCAGCGGTCGACATGGCGATGGCGCTGGGCTCCATGAACAGCGAGGGCTGCGGCACGGACTGCGACTGCACCGGCGGAGCCATCGCCAGCGGCTGTACCACCGATGGCGGACCAGGAGGATAGCCAGGCATCATCGGCTGCGGGGCCATCTGCTGCATGGGATAGCCAGGCACCGGCTGGGGCGGATAACCAGGCGGCGGATAGCCCATCGGCGGCTGCTGCACGGGGGCGGCATAGGCCGGTGGAGCCATGGGCTGCGGCTCCGGCTGGGGCCGCGACGGCGGATGCTCGAAACGCAACAGGGAGTTGCCGAGCTCGATCTGGTCGCCGTCCATCAGCTGAACTTCGGCGACACGCTTGCCGTTGACCATGGTGCCGTTCGGCGAGCCGAGATCCTGCATGCGATAACCCGACGAGGTCATCTGAATCTGCAGGTGGCGCCGCGACACCGCGATGTCGGCGATGACAAGCATTTGATCCGCGCCACGACCGACACTGGTCGTGGGCCGGTTGAGCTCAATGACCTTGCCCTGGTCGTTGCCGCTCATCACGCGCAGGGTGCCGAACTTGCCCATCGGGGGCGCCCCGCTGGCCCCGC
>DAORCZ010000592.1:0-3375 GCA_035345735.1 Pseudomonadota bacterium
CCCAGGTCGGCGGGCGATTCACAGAGCTGCGTATCGGCATTGCACGTCTGGCCGACTGGACATCCGGCGGCACAGGGCTGCGGGCTGGGCTCCAGAAACGGGCGGAACAGGGCGTCGCAGCCCAGGCCGATTCCCGACAGTAGCGACAAGGCCACAATGCACCCATAGAGCGAACGCCGAAGTGACTTCATCGGTTACCTCCCCCCGATTGTGGACCGGTCGGCGGAATCGCCCAGAGCAGGGCTCCACCGACGCTGAGCGCCAAGCCAGGGACCAGCAGGCCCAGCCCCAAACCACGGGTTCGAAACGTACACAGGCGGTCACCGGTGCTGGCCTCGCCGCACTGCGACAGGGTCTGCGTGCCATCGACGCTCAGGGCCGCCACCCCAAAGCCCGCGACGACCAGACCAGCCCCTAGCAGGGTGGCTCCGGTCACGACACGCCACAGCGGGCGACGACGCTTGACCACCTGAACGACGGTTGGGCGAACCACCGGGTCCAGCGTCAGGTCGAGCCGGGCCTCCCGCCCATCCGGTACGTCCACGTCGCTTTGCTGGCTCTGGTAGCCGGAAAGGACGAGCTCGACGTGGTGCGGACCCGCCAGCAGCAGACCCGAAAACGGCGTCGGCCCCACCTCCCGTCCGTCTATGCGTAGCTGCGCGCCCGGCGGTGTCGATTGCAGGATCAGCTGTCCCCGCCCCCGTGCCAGTGCTCGATCCAGCAGCGCAGCCAGTCGCGGCCCGACCTGCGGCATCAGCTGGTCTTCGGTACAGCCCCGGCAATCGATCTGATCGCTGGCGGCAATATCGGCGGTCTGTACATCGATCACCTGCCACTGGATCTGCAGGTGTCGGGGGTCCCTGGCATCCGGGATGCGCGAGGTCTGTAGCACCAAGTCGGACTCGCAGCGCTTGGCCAGCGCCGCATTGCAGCGAACCTCGTCGGCGCAGTCCCCCGGAGCCGGCTCGTCGCCACAGAACTGGGCATCGGAGAGCGGAATCGGGGACAGGCGCCTGGCCACCAGCACACCTTCGACGAGCGAAGTCAGGCGCAGCTGTCCCGCCTCGCTGAATCCTCGTCCGTCTTCGACTAAGAGCACCCCGGGCAGGATGGTCAGCACCAGCGCCTTGCTGGCGAAGTTGGCGCGCACTTCGCCCAGACGCGAGACGGGGACCCGCACCTGATCTTCCAGCCGGGCGGGGCCGCGCTCCAACACCAGCGCGTGCTCACCTGGCGCGATCAAGAGCGGCCGCGACAGCGGCAGCACGGCCACCGGCCGCCGATCGAGCACCACCACCGTGCCGCGATCGCCAGTCACGTAGAGCTGGGCCGAAGGCGGGCGGGGGCTGGCGAGGACCTGCCGGATCTGCGCCGACTCTGGATCATCGGGAGCCAGATCCAGCTCCGGAGCCGCCAGATATCGTCGCAGAAAGTCGTGCGCATCCAGCGTGCGTCCCTCGGTCTGCGCGATGCGGCCCAAGATCAGCAGGGACTCGGCAGCGGCGCTGGTACGCAGGACCTGCACCGCCTGCTGCCCGGCCGCACCCAGAGCGCCCGCCGCAAGTGCCGACTTCGCGCTCGTGAGTAGCTGCGCCGCCTTGTCCGCCGGGTCTTCCTTGTCGTCTGGCCGGGGGCGCTTGGCCCAGGCGGCAGACACGGCACAGCAGACAGTCAATATGCAGGCCAGCCACAGGCCGCGCCTTCGATGACCAGCGCGCCGGGTACCCGATCCGCGCACCGGCGCTGAGCGTAACCAATCCGCGTCTTTATCGGCCTGTCCTTGCACGGTGCCGGGTTCCCCTGGGAGCGCAGTCTTTCTGGAAAGCACCGCGAGCCAAGGCAGCACAGCGGCGAAAAGGCAGCTCTGCCATCATACTCCATCGACGCCCGTCCGGCGGGGACCCGCTGCGTCTTCAGTCCCCCCGGATGGGAATCACTCCGGGGCGCCCCGGACCCCGCCTAGCGATGCAGCGCGAGCATTTCGGGGTAGTGGTAGAGGCTCGACTGGGTGGGAGGATGCAGGGAAGTGGCGACCATCGCTTTGGCGATTTGTTCGACGCTGATCGACTTGTACTTGCCGGGGGTGATGAACGACAACAGGGGCAGCGTTTTCTCAAGCAGCCAGGGGGTGTGTTGTGAGCCGATGATCATGGCAGGGCGGAAGACGCTGACGACGGCGGGGCCGACGGCCTTGACGGCCTCTTCGGCTTCGCCTTTTACGCGAGCGTAGCGGGCCATCCCAGCGGCGCCGGAGCCGGTGGTGGCAGCGGTGGGATCGGCACCGACGGCGGACATGAAGGCAAGGTGGCCGACGCGTCCCGATGCCTTGAGGGCGCGCGCGAAGGCGGCGTTTAGCGCGACGTCGATGGCGCGATGTTCGTCGAGCGTGAGCTGGGCGGTGCCGGCGCCGACTCCCAACACGCTGAGGCCAACTACGTCGCCGGTCAGTGAGGCGATGGCGTCGAGGGTCGCGCTCTCCAGGCTGGCGGGATCCATGGTGGCGACTTGTTTTTCGCGTAGCTCGACACCGGCGTCTTTGGCCCGCGCGACCTGCTCGGGCTGCGATCGACGCACCAGGGTGACGATGGGGTTACATGCTCGACTCTGAATCAGCTCTTTGATCAGCGCGTTGCCGACTGATCCCGATGCACCAAGAACGACAGCCGCTCGCGGGCTCGACATGGGGAACCTTTCGTGGATGGGCGGCTCGATCCATGGGAGCCGCCGGGGGCGCGTCCGGGGGCCGGTCGGTCCGAGCGCGGGGGTGAATGGCCGACGATATCACTGCCCAGCCAAGCGCCGACAGATTCTGCGTGCTGCATCGCCGGGTCGGCCGGTGTGCGGTTTTTTCGACGGTCGGCGGGATCCGGCAACCCCGGGCGGGGCGCGGCGCAGCGGGGGGCCAGGCGGGATCAGCTGGCTTGCGATTCCAGAACCAGGCGGGTGTAGCGCAGGAAGTCGGTCTCGGTCAGGATGCCGACCAGCTTGCCGTTTTCGACGACGGGCAGGCAGCCGAACTTGCGCTCGATCATGATGCCGGCGGCATCGGCGGCGGGGGTGTCGGGCGAAACCGAGACGACCTCGCGTTCCATGATCATCTCGATCGGGACCTGCGATGCCACTTCGCCGGGTCGCTCGAAGCGCGGCTCCAGGCGACCGACCCAGGCGGCCAGCACCATGCGGTGGGTCACCAGGCCGACCAGCCGCTCCAGCCCATCGACGACCGGCAGATGGCGGAAGTTGTTGCGCTTGAGGTGGGCCTCGGCCTGGGCGAGCGTGTCGCCGATCGACAGGGTCACCACGACGGAAGTCATCAACGTGCGCACGGTAATCATGACGAGCATTCCCTCCGACGACATTTTATCGAGACCTGGC
>DAORCZ010000592.1:3475-5604 GCA_035345735.1 Pseudomonadota bacterium
GCGGACGAAGCGACGGGGCGGGCCACGGCGAGCGCCATCGTCGCGGCGGAAGATCCCGTGGTTGAGCTGCACCCGGTGGAGGGGGAAGAGCTGGTCCGGCTGGTTGGCCCGTATACCGCGCGGCAGCTGACGCCGGCGTGGGTGCTGCTGCGGGCCACGGTCAGGTCGCGGGCGCGGGAATTTAAGTGGATGGAGTTCAACCTCAAGCTCGGTCGCGATGAGCAGCACGGGAAGGATGGGCAGGCAGCCGACTTGCCGAGCTTCGCCATGAATCCGCGCGCGCTGGTTGCGCTGACGGGCGAGACGATGCCCCGGGGACACCTCTCAGCCCGCTATGACAGCCCGCTGTGCAGCAACTTCTTTCTGTGCGTGCTGTTCTTTCCGCTGGTGCCCTTCACGGCGAAAAAAGTGTCGGAGACGGTGGTCCCGCCGAGCATCGAAGAGATCCGGCTGCAGGCACCACGCGCGGCTCACCTTTCGGATGTGCTGGAAGATCACTGCAAGGAGGCGGGGGTCTGCGTGCGGCACCTTCTGATTCGTCGGCCGCGCGATGAGGCCGAGCCGCTGCTCTTGCGCACCCGCATCCTGTTCCGCAGCAGCGAGCAGTTTGGCCCCGTGCCGAGCACGTATGCGCGCTTCACCTGGGAGCTGCAGACGGCGGGCCTCTTCGAGCTGCCGGCCGGGACGACGCTGTCGAGCCGGCTGGCGTTTGGTTTTTCGCCCACCCAGCGAGCGTTTGTGGCGCGCTTTCCCTCGTCGATGATTGAAGCGACGGAGTCTTATGCTGGGCCGCCCGTCACCCTGGGGCGCGAGGACGTGGCGCGTGACGGGGCCCTGCGGCGATGGCTCGAGCGCAAGGAGCCCGATACGTTCTGCGAGCGAACCCATCCCGAGCATGTTGCAGCTGGACAGGGGCCGTGCTTGATCGATTTGATCCCGCTCAGTACGCCGGCGCTGCCACCCCCGGCCATCACGCCACCCGCCCGGCTTGCAGCCAGTGCAGCGGGACGCCTGCCCGCGGCCTGGGCGGCTGCTTGGGACGCGGTCGAGCTGGCCGAGGAACGGCTGCAGATCTTTCAGCTCGACATCACGGCGCAAGACAACGAGCTGGGATTGAATCGACGCAGCCTCAGCGAGGCACGGGGCAAAGTGGCGGCCCTGGCCGAGATTCTGGGGGCTGGCGAGCCGCGAGTGCGCAGCCTGACTGAGCGCCTCGATCGCAGCGAGCACGCCGCCAATACCGAGCGCGCCCGCGCCCTGCTGGCCGATTCGCATCGCCGAGCGCACTGCGAAAATATGCAGCTGCCGTTCCTGTGGGTGACCGCCAAGCCGGGCCGCTGTGATGCGCCGACAGCGACGGGCGAGCGTTCCTGCAGCTATGAGCTGGTCATCCGGAGCATGACCAGCAATCCCACCACCTTGAGCCAGAACGAACTGCGCGCCCTGCTCAGCGATGGGCGAGTTGTGCAGCCGGAGATCCCGGGGGGATACGTCCAGGTCCCAGCCCGCAAGCCCGACCTGGCGGTGAGCATGCGGATCACGATTCCACCGTGGCCGATCCCCGCCCCCAGCCCGGTCCTGCCACAGACGCTGATCTTTCCGAAGTGGCCGCTGCAGTCACTGCTTTGCGGACTGGATCACGAGTGAGGCCGGGCCACGCTTGGCGAACGAGCGTGTTGAATATAATGATTATACGACGATGAATTAATCGTGGATTTATTATTATAAAATAATGATTTTATCGCGATTTTATTGAACGACTCATTCGCGTAATCGAGTCCTCTCGAAAAGCTGGCACTGTGCTCGTGATACGCTGGAAAAAAAGGAGTCCACATGGCGACGCAGCTTGGTCAAGTCGAGATTCGCAGCATCGAGGGGACGATCGTGAAGGGCTGGTTTAGGAGCTGCTATGAGAAGAACGTATACAGCGCCTATCCTGGCTGGGGCGCGGGCCTGCTGTACGACGCCTTCTCCAGCTTGTGCGATTTGAATCGCAGCGAGTCGGACCTGCGGCCTTTTATCAAGAGCGTCACGTTCACCCGTCCCAACACCGAATCGACGGACTTCACCATCGAGGTCACCGATCCCAGCGTCCTTTCAGGACTGGAGACCGGCCACTGGGACTCCTA
>DAORCZ010000593.1:0-5602 GCA_035345735.1 Pseudomonadota bacterium
CGGGACGCCGCTCTAGATCGGCCAGCGCGATCTCGTGATCGTGGGTAAAAAACAGCCGCCCTCGCCGTCCCAGTAGCTCGCCCATGAGGGCGGTTTTCTCGTCGATAAGCAGCTCGGGATAACGGTCGTAGCCCATGGTCATCGGCAGGTGAACCCAGGCCGCCCCGGGGACCAGATCGCCCAAGAAAGTGACCGATCGTCCCGGCTGATCTTCCTCTCCCGTGACCGGCGCGGCGCAGACCTCGGTGAGCATTAGGCCCGGCGTGTGCCCGTCGCTGTAGTGGAAGCGCAGCCCAGGCAAGCTCGGGTCATGAGTCGCCCCCGCCGGCAGCACGTGCAGGCGACCACTCTGGCGCAGCAGCGCCGGCAGCTCGGGGATGAAGGAGGCGCGATCGCGGGCGTGCGGCTTTTCGGCTCGGGCCAGCGCCTCGTGCGATACGACGAAGCGAGCGCGAGGAAACAAGAGCTGCGGGGCCATCCCTTCCTGATACGGCGCCAGCAGCCCGCCCGCGTGGTCGAAGTGCAGGTGTGACAGCACGACGACGTCGATATCCGCATCCGTGAGCCCAAGCTCGGACAGCGAACGCAGGAGGACATGCTCGTCTTCAAACACTCCAAAGCGCTGCCGCAGCGACGGAGGAAAGAACACGCCGATCCCGGCTTCCAGCAGGATTCGCTCGCTGCCGCGCTCGATCAGCAGGGCCCGGCAGGCCAGCGAGATGCGGTTCTCTTCATCCGGCGGATAAAGCTTCGCCCAGAGCGCCCGTGGAGCATTGCCAAACATCGCGCCGCCATCGAGACGCTGCCGGTTGCCAGGCACCGAGCTAATCAGCACGCGCTGTTCGGCCATGGCTACACCGAAAATCCGAACGTCTCGTCGTCGTAGAGCTGCGCAAAGCGCTCGGCGTAGCGCTGCAGGAGTTCACGGCGTTTGACCTTCATCGTCGGCGTCAGCTCTCCCTGTTCTTGGGACAGGTCGCGATCGAGGAGGATAAAGCGTCGAATCGTCTCGACGTGGGCCAGCTTCTCGTTGCCGCGGCGCACTGCCTCGACCATGCGGCGACTGAACTCTTGATGTTGCACGACGGCGGCCATATTGCGGTTTAGCGCCTCGCTACGTGCCGCTGGATTGGCCATCAGCTCGCGGGTTCGCTCATCGAGATCGGCCTTACTGACCAGACCACGGCCGGCTCCCCACTCCAGCGTTTCGAGGGGACTGGGCACGACCAGGGCGGTCACGTAGGGCCGATTATCACCGTACGAGACGACATGGCTGATTAGCGGATCGGCCGACTTGATCGCGGCCTCGATGTTGGCCGGCGCGAGGTTTTTCCCGCCGGAGGTGATGATGAGGTGCTTCTTGCGATCGGTGATCCGCAGATAGCCATCGGCATCCAGCGTTCCGATGTCGCCGGTGTGCAGCCAGGGCGCGGTACCGCTGTCCTCCGGACGGGGCGGCGAAAGGACGTTGGCCGTGGCGGCTTCGTCCTTGAAGTAACCGCGGAACACCCACGGGCCACGCAGCAGCACTTCGCCATCCTCAGCGATGCGGCACTGCATCGGCGGAATCGCCTGACCGACTGTGCCCAGACGCGTGCCCCCCGGCCGGTTGCCGTGCGTCACGACGGTGGCCTCGGTCATGCCAAACATCTCGTAGATGGGAATGCCGGCGGCCCAGAAAAACTCCAGCACGTGTAGCGGAGTCGGCGCCGCACCGACCATGCAGTACCGCAGCCGCCCGCCAAAGGCATCGCGTAGCTTTTGGAAGACCAGGCGCTCGGCGACCCGGTACTGCAGGTCAATGTCCGATGGAATCTCACGCCCGGCGATGATGCACTCGGCGCGCTTCTTGCCGACCCCAACCGCCCAGTTGAACAGCTCGCGGACCGGTCGCGGCTTGCGCTCGACCTCGCTCTGAACCTTGGTGTAGGCCTTCTCGAACAGGCGCGGTACCGAGCCGAATAGCGTCGGACGCACCTCGCGAATCTCGGTCAGCACGGCCGCGGTGCTGCTGGCAAAGTAGGTCGCGATTCCGCCGCTGATGCGACCGTAGCAAGCAAACACGCGCTCTGCCGCGTGGGCCATCGGCAGGAAGCTGTACATGTGCTCGCCCTCGAAGAAGTCCTGGACGCGATGGGCGTTGCTAAACAGCGACAGGATGTTGCGATGCGAGATCATCGCCCCCTTGGGCGGCCCCGTCGTGCCCGAGGTGTAAATCAAGATCGCCGTGTCATCGGGGTCAACTCGCCGCAGCTGGCTGTCGATTTCACTCGACGAGAGCGGTGGTCCCCAGAAGCGTCCCGGCGAAACCAGGCGAGGATCTTTGCCTTGAAACTGGCCGAACAGCGACTCGGTCCACGGCACGATGGCGACGATCTGCGGCAGGCCCTCGGCGGCGGCCAATACCGACTCCAGCTCGGGTTGGCTATCGACAAAGACCACTCGGGTATCGCTGTGCGACAGCAGATAGCGAATCTGCTCGACGGTCTGCTGGGGATAGATGCCCCAGCTGACCATGCCGGCAAGCTGCGCCCCAAAGTCGAAGATCGGCCAGCTGGCCTGCGTCGGGCCCAGCACCGCGACGCGATCTCCCAGGTTCAAGCCCAGCTCCAGCAGCGTGCGGGCAACGCTGGAGGCACGTTGCAAGAACACGTCGTACGAGATCGCCCGCCAGCTCGCACGGCCGCCTTCCTCGGCGACTCGCTCGTACATCGCGGCAGCCGGGCCGCTGCGCAGGGTTCGCGTGCGCAGCACGTCACCAAGGGTGCGTACTCCGGGTGCGGAGGCGACATGGGCGGCAGGTACCCGCAGTCCCAAGCGAGCCGCCTGACGCTCATCGTGCTTCCTTAGTTGATCGCGGACTGCATCAAGAACTGGAGCGAACATGATGTCTTCTCCTCCGGGGATTACGCAGGATGTCCATCTGGGTCAGGCGCCTGCTTGAATGACCAGACGTTTGCGACCACAGCCCATCGACCAACGACTCAAGGCAGGCTAAGACTGCCCCAAGACCTACGCGGACAGACAGATGCTTGTATCGCGCGTCGCCGCCCGCGGTCAACGTGAAGCTGTCGCTGAAATAGTCAGAAAGACCGCGTCGACCGTGGTAGATTGCTAAGTTGTGGCGCTGTCTTATTCCCAGAGCCGCGAGCTTCACCTCAAGCTGGTGCTCTACGGCCCGGCTGGTGCCGGCAAGTCGTCGACCCTAAACGGGCTCTACCGTTCCCTGCGAGCCGACGTCCGCGGCCAGCTGGTGACGGTGCAGACCGGCAGTGATCGCACGCTGTTCTTCGACTTCTATCCGCCGCCGCCGGCTCGCCTGCTGGGCTCGTCGATGCACGTTCAGATCTACACGGCGGCCGGAGCGGTGCAGAACGAGGCCACGCGGCGGGCGCTTCTCGTTGGTGCCGACGGCATCATGTTCATCGCGGACAGTCGCCGCGGACGCGAGCGCGACAACATCTCGGCGCTCGAAGAGCTGCGCAACTGCCTCTTTGATCTCAACGTATCGCCCGATCAGCTGGCGTTCGTGATGGCCTGGAACAAGCGCGACCTCGCCGATGCGCTGTCGGTCGGTGAGCTAGAGGCCGGGCTCAACCTGAATCAGGCGCCAAGCTTTGCGACGATTGCCGAGGTTGGGCAGGGCGTCTTCGAGGCCTTCCGGGCCCTGACCAGCCGCGCACTCGACTCGGCACTCAAACGCCGACCGGAGATGACGCGCGACAGCCAGCGTCCCGAGTTCAGCTCGACGAGCGACGTGGTCACCAGCCGCCGCGTGCTGGCCATGCAGGACGCGCAGCGCGCCATGGCCAACCTGCAGCGCCGTTTCCCGCTTGAAAACCAGCCCGGTTCCTCGAGCGGTGACGGAGCATTTGCCGACTCGGCGCTCGATGCAGTACCGCCGCCGCCGACCGTCAATGAGCCCTCGCTGGCTGGTGGACTTGCGCCGGAGCGCTCGCTGCTCGGCGACAAGCAGGCCGCCCCGGTCAGCACCATCCCCGATCAGATCAGCGCCGGACAACCAGTGCCGGTGACGAACAGCCCGGCCGCCGCCAGCCCACCGCGAAGCGAGTCGCAACCCCTGCCCCTCGATGCGCTCTCGGTTGCCCACCGAGCAGCTCACTCGGGGCAACGGGTCATCATGGAGGTCTCGCAGGTCCCGGTCGGCCCGCCGCCGGAGAGTGCTGCGCTAACCACGGCGAGCGCGCTGTCCCGCGATCCTCACCTGGCTGGTCGCAGCACGCGCAGCGATGGCACATTGGGCCAGCCTGGCGCGCCATCCAGCATCTCGCGCGACATCTGGTTTAGCCACCTGGTGCCGGCCGGATCGCTGCGGGCTCAGCTTCAGGACGTCGAGCGCCAGATCCTGGCCGGCCAGTGGAGCGCTGGTGTGCGTCGGGCGGCCAGTATCTTCTACGCCCTGACCGCTGCTGAAGCGACTCGCGAGCCCGACGAAGGCCCAGCGTGGCGCGGCCTGGTCCTGGGCCTGCCTGTCGAGCGCTACCTGCGCTTCCGCCAAGCGGTGCAGGATGCCGAGGCCGGCAAGTGCTCGCTGGAGGACGGCTTGTTCGCGCTGTTCTTCCTGCTCGACGCGGCGCTGCGCAAAGAAGCCTGGCTCGCGCGTGGCGCCTAGCCCGGCGGCTACAGCACGTAAAAGTAGACCGCCAAGCCCAGACCGCTGGTCAGCAAGAACACAATCAGCGCCAAGAGCAGCGTCGAGCTGGTCCCCCCCGGCGTAGAAGGACGGGTCGGTAGCGTCGCGTCCACCGGTTTGGCCGAAGGCGCGACCGTCGCACGAATGGTCTCGGCAAGCGCCGCATTGGCGCCCGCCGAGGTGGCGGCAAACGGATCGATGTCCGGTTCGTTCGCCAGGTTGTCCCCCGGGGGAAGCCCGGCCGCGATGGCCCGCAGACTGGCGGCGATGGCCTCGGCTCGTGGCCGCTTGTTGGGGTCTTTGTCCAGGCAGCGGAGCAGCAGATCAGACAGCCCCTTGTTACCCCCGGGCAGAGGCGGAGCCGGTTTGTTGGTGTGCGCCAGGGCCAGCTCAGCGAAGGTCTGGCCGGTGAATGGCGGCTGCCCAGCATAGAGCTCGTAAGCGAGCACGCCGAAGGCATAGATGTCCGACGGCGGACCTAGATTGGACTCGCCACGAAACTGCTCGGGCGACATGTAGATGGGCGTGCCGAGCAGCGCCCCGGTCATCGTCAGCTTTTCGGCTGCGTCCAGGAACTTGGCGACGCCGAAGTCGAGCACGACGGGATAAAACGGTGTGCCGTCGCGTTCCACGATCTGGATGTTGTCGGGCTTAAGATCGCGATGCACCACGCCAGCCTTGTGCGCCGCGGCCAGGGCTTCGGCGATGTCGATAAGGATCTTCGTCGCTGGCTGCTGCGCGATTCGCGCGTGATCCAGCTGGTCACGAAGCGCGTTGCCCGGCAGATACTCCATAACGATGCACGGGACTCCGTCGTCAAGCTCGGTGTAGTCAAAGATCTTGGCGACGTGCGGATGGTCGATTTTCTGGGTGACCTGCGCCTCTCGCCGGAAGCGCTCGACGACTTCGGCAACCTGCGCCCACTGCGCGTGCAGGCTGTTGGGCAGC
>DAORCZ010000594.1:0-5593 GCA_035345735.1 Pseudomonadota bacterium
GCCGGCTACTTCGTGGGGGCCAAGCCGACCTACGCCGATCTCTTGGTGTTCGACCTGCTCGACGGCAACCTGACCATGAAGCCGGCCTGCCTGGAGGCTCATCCGGCCCTCAAGGCATTCGTTGCGCGCATCGCCGAAAGCCCGAACCTGGCCAGCTACCTCGCCACGCGCCGACCTTCTGAGCTGAAGTCCAGCTAGCTCGTCTGCCGTCCCGCTCCGTCGGTATTCGCCTCCGGGGCGGGCGGACGTCACTCCTTCCTCCTCTTTGCCCTTTAGGAACTTGGCATGTCGAACAGCAACTCTTCGTTGGCCATTGCCCAGCGCGCGTCCCTGCGCCCGATCGTCGATGTAGCTGCCGAGCTAGGCATTCCCGCCGAGGAGCTCGATCTCTACGGTCGCCACAAAGCCAAGGTGCCGCTGCGACTGTCGCAGCAGCCCCGCCGCGGTCAGCTGATCTTGGTGACGGGCATCAATCCCACGACGGCCGGCGAGGGCAAGACCACAACGACGATTGGCTTGGTGCAGGCGCTGCGTCGTCTGGGCAAGCGCGCCGTCGCCTGCCTGCGTCAGCCCAGCCTAGGACCGGTGTTCGGGGTCAAGGGCGGGGCAACGGGAGCCGGATATTCGCAGGTGCTGCCGATGGAGGACATCAACCTCCACTTCACCGGCGACTTCCACGCCGTATCCAGCGCGCATGCGCTGTTGGCCGCACTGCTCGACAATCACCTGCATCATGGCAACGCACTGGGTCTGGATCTGTCGATGATCACCTGGCCGCGGGCCGTCGACATGAACGATCGCGCGCTGCGCCGCATCACCGTGGCCGTGGGCGGTGGGACGTCCGGGGTCGAGCGCAGCGACCGCTTCGTTATTACTTCGGCCAGCGAGATCATGGCGGTGCTGGCCTTGGCAACCGATCTGTCCGATCTGCAGGAGCGCTTGGCGCGGATCATTGTCGGCTACGGCGCGGGTCAGGGGGGGGCACGGCGGGCTATCCGCGCCCACGAGATCGGCGCTACGGGAGCGCTGGCCCTGCTTCTGCGCGATGCCCTGCGCCCTAACTTGGTACAGACGCTAGAAGGCGCGCCGGCCTTCGTGCACGCGGGGCCGTTTGCCAACATCGCGCACGGTTGTAGCTCGGTGGTCGCGACGCGCACGGGCCTGGCGCTGGCCGACTATGTCGTGACTGAGGCCGGCTTTGGATCGGATCTTGGCGCCGAGAAGTTCTTCGACATCAAGTGCCGCAGCGCGGGGCTGGATCCTCGGCTGGCGGTGATCGTGGCCACAGCGCGCGCCCTAAAGTTGAACGGCGGCGCAGATGCAAAAAACTTGCAACAAGAAGACTTGACGGCCCTGCGGGCGGGGCTGCCGAACCTGGGCCGGCACATCGCAAACGTGCGGCAGTTCGGCGTGCCGGTGGTCGTCGCCATCAACCACTTTGCCGGTGACAGCGCAGCCGAGATCGCCCTCCTGCAGGAGTTTGCGGCTAGCCAAGGAGTACCAGCGGCCAAGAGCGAAGTCGTGGCCCGCGGAGGAGAAGGGGGCGAGGCCTTGGCGCAAGCGGTCCTGCAGCAGCTATCGGCGAGTCCGGGCCAGTTCCGGCCGCTCTATCCGCTGTCGCTGTCACTGCGCGAAAAGATTGAGACGATCGCTCGCTGTGTCTATGGCGCCGACGGTGTGGACTACAGCGAAGAGGCGGCCAGGGGCCTGGATCTGGCGGCGGAGAGTGGCCTGGCTGAGTACCCGGTGTGTATCGCCAAGACGCAGTATTCGTTCTCGGATGATCCCAAACGCTTGGGATCGCCGCGCGGCTTCCAGCTGCGCATAAGTGGCGTGGTCCCGGCGGCCGGCCCAGGCTTTGTGGTCGCGCGCTCGGGCGACATCATGACCATGCCCGGTCTGGGAAAAAATCCCGCGGCGCAGGCGATGCAGCTTCGACCGGACGGGACGATCGAAGGGCTGTTCTAAACCGCCGGCTCTGCGGCCGGCCTTTGGGCTCAATTGCACGATTTGCAAAGGACTTGCATTTAGATGCTGCTCACGCTCTCAACGACGCATCAGCCCGCGACCGATCTGGGTTATCTGCTGGGCAAGAATCCCGCCCGGGTGCAGAGCTTTGATCTGGCTTATGGCACCGCACACGTCTTCTATCCGGTCGCCACCCCCGAGCGCTGCACCGCGGTGCTGGCCTTGGATGTCGATCCCATTGGCTTGGTGCGCGGCCGGCGACCCGGCGAGGCAGGCAGCATCGCCGAGTATGTGAACGATCGGCCGTACGTCGCCTCGTCCCTGCTCAGCGTGGCGATCGCGCAGGTGTTCAGTTCGGCGCTGTCGGGCAAGTGTCGCGATCGGCCACAGCTTGCCGAGACGGCGATTCCGCTGCACGTCGAGCTTCCCGTTCTGCCCTGTCATGGCGGCGAGGGGCTGCTGCGACGGCTGTTTGAGCCCCTGGGCTACACCGTGTCGGCGCAGCGACTGCCGCTCGACCCTAACTTCCCTGAGTGGGGCGACAGCCTGTACTTCCGGACCGCGCTTTCGATCACCGCGCGGCTTTCGGATGTGCTGTCGCATCTTTATGTGCTGATCCCCGTTCTCGACGATGAAAAGCACTACTGGGTCGGCGATGACGAGGTAGAGAAGCTCGTCGAAAAAGGCGAAGGTTGGCTGGATCGCCATCCCGAAAAAGGCACCATCGCGCTGCGCTATCTCAAGCATCGGCAGACGCTGGCCCGGCAAGCCCTCGATCGTCTGCTACCTGTCGCCCTGCCCGAAGAAGGGACGGCCGAGGAAGAAGAGTCGGCGGCAGCGGTCGAAGAAGCCGGCGAGAGTCCACTGCGACTCAACGACGCGCGACTGCAGAGCGTGGTGCAGGTGTTGAGCGATGCCGGAGCGACCTCGGTGATCGATCTCGGCTGCGGGGAAGGCAAGCTCTTGCGCCTGCTGCTGCGCGACAAGCGCTTCGTGCGCCTGGCCGGGGCGGACGTGTCGCCGCGGGTCCTGGAGGTGGCTGCCCATCGGCTGCGCCTTGCCGACATGACGGAAAAACAGCGCGCCCGCATTCAGTTGTTCCAAGCCGCGCTGACTTATCGCGATCGACGCTTTGCTGGCTTCGACGCGGCTGCACTGATCGAGGTCATCGAACACCTGGAAGTCGAGCGCCTGCCGGCCCTAGAGCGCGTGGTGTTCACCCACGCCCGGCCGCGCACCGTGGTCGTGACGACGCCCAACGCGGAGTACAACGCCAAGTGGAGCAACCTGCCACCGGGCAAGCTGCGCCACAGCGATCATCGCTTCGAGTGGACGCGGGCCGAGTTCGCGACGTGGGCCGAGAGCGTGGCCAGTCAGCACGGCTATGCCCTGCGCATGCTGCCGATCGGCGAGGTCGATGAGGCGCTGGGGCCCCCAACGCAGATGGCGATCTTCAGCCTGGATCAGCCGGGTGATCCGCCCAGCCCACCGGGCAAGAGCCCAGGCGCAGGAGGCGTCGCAGACGCTGCGAGCAGCGACGATGCGGCGGCTTCGGAAGGAGCGTCCGCGTGAACCCCGAGATCGCCATTCCTGAGCTGTCCCTGGTGGTGCTGGTCGGCGCGTCGGGATCCGGCAAGTCGACCTTTGCGCGCGCGCACTTCCGACCGACCGAGATCGTCTCGTCTGATGCCTGCCGCGCGATGGTGGCGGACAACGAAAACGATCAGAGCGCGACCCCCGAGGCGTTTGAGCTTCTGCACTTCATCGCCCGCAAGCGCTTGGCGGCCGGGCGGCTGACCGTGGTCGATGCCACCAACGTGCAGAACGAATCCCGCACGCCGCTGGTCGCACTGGCTCGCGAGCATCACTGCATTCCCGTCGCCATCGTGCTGAACTTGCCCGAGCGGCTGTGCCTAGAGCGCAACCACGGGCGCAGCGACCGGTCGATCAGTCCGCACGCCGTGCGACAGCAGGTGGGGCAGCTTCGACGATCGCTGCGGGATCTGAAGCAGCAGGGCTTTCGCCACATCTTCGTCCTGGAGACCGAAGAGGAAGTCGCCGCCGCCCACATCACGCGCCAGCCGCTGTGGAACAACCTTCGGCAGGAGCATGGGCCCTTCGACATCATCGGCGATATCCACGGCTGCTATGACGAGCTCGCCGCGCTGCTGCGCAAGCTGGGGTACGAGCTAGACGACACGAGCTCGCCCCCGCGCTGCCAGCACCCGGCTGGGCGCAAGGCCGTGTTCTTGGGCGACCTGATCGACCGCGGCCCGAAGATCGTCGAGGTCCTGCAGCTAGTCATGGCTATGGTGGGGCAGGGCAGTGCGCTCTGCGTCCCTGGCAATCACGAAGCGAAGCTCCTGCGCAAGCTGCGTGGCAAGGACGTGCGCATAAGCCATGGCCTGCAAGAGACGCTCGATCAGCTGGCGCGTCTTGACGATCTTGGCCGTGGGCAGATCGCGGACTTTATCGACGCGATGGTCAGTCATTACGTCCTCGATGACGGCAAGCTGGTGGTGGCGCACGCCGGGCTCAAGCAGGGCATGCAGGGCCGCGGCTCGGGGGCCGTTCGCGAGTTCTGTCTGTACGGCGAGACCACCGGCGAGACCGACGAGTACGGGCTGCCGGTGCGCTACAACTGGGCGAACGACTATCGCGGTCGCGCGCTGGTGGTCTACGGCCATACGCCGGTGCCCTATCCCGAGTGGCAGAACAACACGCTGTGCATCGATACCGGCTGCGTCTTTGGCGGCGCGCTGACGGCGCTGCGCTATCCCGAGCGTGAGCTTCAACAGGTCGAGGCGCTACGCGCCTACTACGAATCGAAAAAACCGCTGGGGCTGGTCGGCAGCGCCGCTGGTGGGGCGCTCGGTCGGCCTGAGGACCTGCTGGACGCCGAGGATGTGCTGGGCAAGCGTCGGGTCGAGACGCGCATCCTGTCGGGCGTCACCGTGCAGGCTGAAAATGCTGCTGCGGCGCTGGAGTCGATGAGCCGCTTTGCCGTCGATCCACGTTGGCTCATCTACCTGCCGCCGACGATGTCACCGTGCGAGACGGCCAAGAGCGGCCCCTACCTGGAGCACCCGCGCGAGGCGCTGGCCTACTTCCGCGAACAGGGTGTGCGGAGCGTGATTGGCGAAGAGAAACACATGGGCTCGCGGGCCGTCATCGTGCTGTGCCGCGATGAAGAAACCGCGCACAGTCGCTTTCGGACCCGCGGCGGGACGCGCGGCGTTTGCTACACCCGCAGCGGCCGCCCATTTTTTAGTGATCCCACGCTGACCGCGGGCCTTCTCGATCGGCTGAGTGCTGCCCTCGACAAGAGCGGACTGTGGGATGAGTTAGCGACGCGCTGGATCTGTCTGGATGCCGAGATCCTGCCGTGGTCGGCCAAGGCGCAAGAGCTACTGCGACGTCAATATGCCGCCACCGCCACTGCGGCCGAGACCGCGCTGCCCGCCATGCTGTCCCTGCTGGCGCAGGGCGATGCGGCCGCGACGGCGGCGCTGCACCAAAAGTTCGCCGAGCGCCTGGCTGCGGTGACCGACTATCGGGCGGCGTACCGTCGCTACTGCTGGCCGGCTCGCACCTTGGCGGACTATCGCGTGGCGCCGTTTCATCT
>DAORCZ010000595.1:0-5591 GCA_035345735.1 Pseudomonadota bacterium
CAAAACCGTCGAGAGGAACCCCAGCGGCAAGGAGGAAGGAGTGAGCGGCCTCCCGGCCGTGACCGACGACCGACGCGGCCGATGGGGTCCGCAACAGGTTTGGTTAGGCGCTCTAAGTCTGATGGCGACTATCGACGAGCGAAAGGGAGCGGGCAGTCCTCAGCGCTGCGCGCCAGGTTGTCCGAGCAGTAGGTCCAAAGATGCGTTGCCGCGAGAGCTGAATCAGGCGCTCGATGCGCTCATCGATCGACTGCGCAAAGCGCGTCAAAGGCGACCGCGATCGCCGTCGCGCCGGGGTCGGCGATGCCGAGGAGTATGTCAGGACGGACATAGCTCGCACGACCAGCGCGGGCCTTCGCGATCGACGCAGTGCGCGTAGCGCCTTCAGCCGCGGCTCGTGATGCGGCAGCGAGATCGCCGCCCGCCTCCAGCGCGACGAGCGCCGGCACGAGCGCATCCAGCATCGTGCGATCCCCTTGCTGCGCTCCCCCGTAGTCCTTTAGGCGCTCTACTCCCGCCCGCAAGGCGGCGACCCAGTCCGGCGGATCTCCGACGCGCGCCCCCATGGCGGCAACAAGAATCGCGAGCAGGATGCCGCTTGATCCCCCCATCACACGTGACAGCCGCGCGGAGACCGCCGCGCAGAGCGCGGGAGCATCGGCGAACGGAAGCCCATCCAGCGCCGCGAGGAGATTCCGCGCGGCCGTTGCGAACGTCGTGCCGGTATCGCCATCGCCCACCTTCGCATCAAGCGCGTCGAGCGCGGATTGCTTTTCGATGAGCGCCCCGCAGATCTTCTGCACCGCCTCGCGGCGCGACGCATTCGCAGAAGGTGCATACTCGGCCGGTGCCAGCGCAGCCGGAAGCGCGAGCGGCGCGACGGTGATCGGGCAGCGGCCAGGGATCCAGGCGCGGGGCTCGACCGCAGAGAGCAGCGCCTGCTCGATCTCGGAATCCAGCGGCACTGCCGAGATCGAGAGTCCCTTCATATCGAGTGAGGTCATCAGTCGTCCCGGCCCGATCACCAGGGCGACTTCGCGATTCGACGCGTCGAGGATGGCCTGGGTGGCGACCGCCAGCTCAATCGGCGGCACGCCCCCAAGGTCGTTGACGAGGAGCGCAATCGGCGCCTGCACGTGAGCTCGCACCAAGAGCGTGCGTTCGATAGCGGCGACCATGGTGGCAGCGAGCTGATTGATCGGCCCCAGCGAGATCAGCGCCGCGCCGGGTTCGCCATGAATGCCGAGCCCAAGCTCGACCTCGTCTGGCCGCATTCGGCCCTCGGCTGGACGACCCGGAATGGTGCAGGACGACATCGACAGACCGATCGACACGGTGGCAGCCGCGACACGCTCCGCAGCCGCCTTGACCTCGGCGAGCGTGGCCCCAGCCCGTGCGAGGTGGCCCGCCACCTTGTGGACGAAGAGCGTTCCAGCGATTCCGCGAGGACGCAGGGCGTCCGCGATCGCGATGTCATCGCCGACGACCACCATCTCAACATTGAGCCCCAGGGCTCGTGCTCGCTCTGCCGCGAGACCGAAGTTCAAGCGGTCCCCGGTATAGCTCTTGACGATGAGGAGGCAGCCGGGCGAGCCCGTCACGGCGAGGATCGCAGCCAGCACAGCGTCGACACTGGGCGAAGCGAAGATCTCGCCGCACACCGCCGCAGTGAGCATCCCGTCGCCGACAAAGCCGATGTGCGCCGGCTCGTGTCCAGCACCGCCCCCCGAGACGACTGCGACTTTCGAGCGATCCCAGTCGTGCCGCACGACGACCTTGATCGCGGGGAACCCATCAAGACGTGCGAGCTTGCCACCCGAGAGCGCGACCTCTGCTTCGATGGCCTCGGTGACGATACTGTCTGGCTGATTGATGAAGTGTTTCACTCCGCCATCGTGCCAGAAGAGGCCTCTGGATCCTTCGAGGTTCGCAAGCGATCCGCGATGCACGCTCCGGCTAGTCAGAGCGACGCCGCTGCCGCGCGCAAGAAGGACTACGCGCGGATTGAAACCGGATGAGCAGGGCAGAACTCAGCGGCTTCCCATCACCACCGTCGCGCCCACTCGGGCCGAGAGCTTGCGGACCGTCACCTTCGAGAACCCGGCTGTCGTCAAAAGCTCGGTCACTTCGTCGAGGGTGTAGCTCCGGCCGCCGAGCGTCAGCCAGTTCAGCCCCATCATCGCGACCACGCTGTCCCGCCCTCGCGAGACTCCCCGCATGTGATCGAGGATCGCGAAGACGCCTCCCGGAGCCAGGGCAGCCGCGACCTTTTTAAAGATCAGCCGCGCCTGGTCGGTGTTGAAGACGTGCAGCACGCTGATCATCAGCGCCGCGTCCCAGCTCGTGCCCAGGTCGTCGGCGAGAAGATTCCCGGCCTTGTACTCGACGGGTGGCGTGTCCCCGAGCTGGCGGGAGATCTTCTCGGCCGCGATGGCCACGCCCTCTAGATCCAGCACCGTTGCCTGCAGGCCAGGGTGGCGGCGGACCAGTGCGCGGGCGTAGTCGCCGTGCG
This sequence comes from Pseudomonadota bacterium, assembly GCA_035345735.1. Taxonomy (GTDB): domain Bacteria; phylum Myxococcota_A; class Polyangia; order Palsa-1104; family JAEUJZ01; genus JAEUJZ01. The sequence goes on from DAORCZ010000595.1 coordinate 2,513, forward strand.
AGCCGCCGAGGTCCAGCAGACGCCGGGCGCCGGCCGGCAGAGTAATCGCCTGCTCCATGTGTGGGATCAAAAACTGCGACATCTGCTTCATCCCGCGCACGTACACCTCGGCCTCGCGCTGTGCCTCTGCCCCCAGCGCCTCGTGCGGGTTTTTGACCGGCCGGCCGGTGCGCACGCACTCGCCCAGGGTCGAGGCCCGATCCCACACGTTTTCTTGCACCCCCAGGAAGTGGCCCAGGCCCATCCCCGAGTCGAGGATCCACTTCGTCACCCAGCGGCCGTTTTCAAACCGACCGCCGCGCTCCTTCAGGTAGTCGCAGGCGACCAGCGCCGCCAAGAGCGCCCGGGTGCCGTCGAGCGACAGACCCTTTTGGGCCGCCACCTCTTCGGCGGTGAGAGGGCCGGACTCCAGCGCCTGAAAGACGCCCAGTCGGTTCGCCTCGATGATCGCCCGCGCTCGCAGGACACACGAGACGGTATCGACCTGCGGTGCCGGAACGATGTCGAGCTTCTTGGCCAGATCTACCAGGATGTTCATTGGCTCCTCCTGCGAGCCGGCGACCGCGGCGCCGGGTGTGGTGTACCGGCGACACTACGGGGCCGCGCGACTGGGATCAATGGCGGAAGGCGGCCATGACATGGCCAATTTCTGGCACCGATTCGGCATGCCAGACCGCGGCTCGAAAAGCGGTTGCCAGCGCAGGCAATCGCCCACCCCGCGTCGTGCTGCCCGTGACCCCGGCGGCGTCTTCAGTTCGCCATGCCGACAGACCCGCGGCTTGTCGTTCACGACATCGGACCGTCTAGCGCTCGGCAACTCTTGCGGACTGCGCGACCAAATGAAGCGCCCCATTGATGCGCACCGCCAGCGGGGCGAGCACATCGAACTCATAGTCTTCGTCGTCGTAGAGCGACCACAGGGAAGGAAACCAGCCGGCGACCACCGTCAGTTTTCCGCCGTCCCAAAGGTGCAGGACACAGGCCACGCGCAGTCTGCCCCAGCGGCGCTCGACGTCGGACTTGACGATGTCGCTTGGGTTGTAGGTACGCCCGCGGGTCAGAACCCCGCGCACCGCCTGGTCATCGATCGAAAGCAGAAGTCCGCGACGCGTCCACACGCGCAACGGAGACGGCCCCAGCGTCCACAGGATCGACCAGGGATCCCGCGCTGCCGGCACAGCGCGACAGGTGTCACCAGCGCCCCAGCTGGGCTTCCAGAATCGGCCCAGAGCTGCAAAGACCTGACCCTGCTCGCCGGCAGGCAGCCAAACGACGGTCGGCGAGAACGTCTCGGCTGACGCACCGATGATCCAGCGATCCAAGCGAGGTAGCTTGTGTCGATCCTGAACCAGCACGATCTCGTGCCCGACGGGAATCGTTCGCTGCAGTCGCTCGACCAGCGCAGCCAGCGTGATGGGCGACTCGTGAGGTGTCGTGAAGCGTTCGTTCATCGGACCTGGCACCGAAGATGCATCGTGGACGTGTGCATCCTGACCCCGGCCGCATGGGAAGGAAAGCCCCCCTTCGCCCACGGTCGGCCTGGCAGCGCTTTCCATGCAGCCAGACGACAGAAGCCCGTTCGCAGACCCTCTGGCCGAGGACGGCAGGAATATGTAAACACCTTGGTGGGGACGGCGAGCGCGGGGAACGCGATGCCTACGAGCCGCGATCGAGGCGTGGGGTGCTGGCGGAGGGAGCCGGCGCGCTCTCGCTGGCGGCGCTCTCCGGGGCAGCGGCTGGGCTGTCGGTGCGCGGCGGCAGGACTGGCGTCGCCTGGCTGGGGGCCGCGGCGGCAGCGGGCTCGGTCGGGTTGGGACGCAGCTCGCTGGCGACGCTCTCGGCGGAGCTCGGCTCGCTGACAGCGCTGTCTTCGCTGCCCTCGGCTTCGGCATCGGCATCGCCGGGGTCCGACTTGTCGCTGCTTCGTCCCGACTTCTTGGAGGGCTTGGTCGGCTTGGGCGGCTTCGGCGGCGCTTTGATCCACAGCCCGCCCGTCGTCAGAGCGCCATAGCCGAAGCGCAGCCAGCGCAGCATGGCACTGGCGATCCACAGCGCCCACAGCAGCATGGCCAGGCGATAGACCTCGATCGGCACCGAGATCGCCCAGGCCTGCGGCATCGTGCCAGCCGCATCGGCAACGCGATCCGAGAACCACTTGAGGTCGTGGTCGAAGCTGTTGTTGCCAGCGATTTGCATCTCGGGGCGACCGAGCAGCCCGCCGTGGATCGCCGTGACCAGGACGACCAGCGCCGCCATCGTCCAGCCGAGCAGGATGAGCTGACGCAGGTTGAACCAGATCCGCGGAAGCTCAGGCGCGCGGGCTCGCCAGCCAAGGACCAGCAGCCAGCCCACGAAGATCGCCGAAGCGGTGAGCGGCACCTGCGTCAGGCCGATGCCGAGGAGCAGCCAGTGCACGGTGCGCAGCGGCACTAGCTGCACCCGCCCGAGCCCGAGCGCCGTCAGCAGCACAACGGCGAGCAGGCTCCAGAACAGCACCGCCGGGCCGAGGCGAGGTCCGCCGGTGAGGAGGATCCAGCGACCGCTGCCGAGGTTGAGATGGATCTCGGCGTTGACGTTCGGCGCTCCGAGCTCGACCTCGGGACTGACGTAGCGCAGGCCGATGCCGCGCGGCTCGCGCCACTTGATCACGACGCGCTGACTGCCGGGCAGAAGCGGTACGGTCAGCTTGCGATCTGACAGCCGCAGCGGCTGGGTACGACCGTCGATGCTGACCGAGGTCAGCACCACGCCAGGCGGCAGCGTGAAGGTGTGCTGACCGCCGCGCGAGGAGCGACAGCGCACGCTCAGCGTGGCATCGGTGGCGCGCAGGCCCGGGGTCAGCGAGAGCTCGCTGTGATCGATGGTCAGCGTGCGACCGGCGACGCCCTCGGGTCGAGTGATGATGATGCGCACCGACTCGCCCGGCCAGGGACGCCACTCAGGCTGGTGCTGGCCACTGCTGTCCTGCTGGTGCACGACGGGAATGCCATTCCACTCGACGTGCCAGATCGGGCTCACCGATAACCGCCACAGCTCGGTCCAGGGCAGGCCGCGACCAGCGGTCAGCTCGATCTGCGGC
>DAORCZ010000596.1:0-5590 GCA_035345735.1 Pseudomonadota bacterium
TCCTGCACTTCGTGACCAGCTCGTTTACTGGCGAGGCCGGAGCCAGCGGCAACCTGTTTGACGTCTACGGGGGTACCGGGACAGTGTTTGCCGTCGGCAGCGGAGGCAGCATCGCTCGTCGCGGCACCGGCGGAAGCTGGAGCGCCGACATCAGTGGCACCAGCCAAGATCTGTGGGGCATCTGGGGCACCTCGACGGCGGCACTGACCGCGGTCGGTGGCGGCGGCACCTATACCCGCAGCCCGATGGCGGGGACGACCTGGACCTCGGCGGTGGAGGCGACCTTTTCGGCCTACACTTTCCGCGCCTATACCGGCACCGGCACGACAGGGTATGCCGTCGATTCCTACGGCGGCATCGCCCGCTACAGCGGCACCTGGACGCAGGTCTATCGCGACGCGTTGGCCGACATTTTCTACGGCATCGGCATCGTGGGCGGTGTCCCCTACACAGCGGGCGGCAACCCCGGCGGCACCGGCGCCATCCGGCACTACGACGGCACCAACTGGGTCCGCGACGTCAGCCTGGCACCGAACACGTTCTACGGCATCGCTGGCAGCAGCGGCAGCGACATCTGGGCGGTGGGAGATGCCGGCACGGTCTGGCAATCGGCGGGCGGTAGCTGGCAGGCCCAGTCAAGCGGCCTGACGACAACCTTTGGCAGCGTCTCGGCCTATGACCTGCAAAACGTCTGGGCGGCTGGGTTGGCGGGCGCGCTGCTGCGCTACAACGGCACCTACTTTTCGCCGGTCAACATCGGCACCAACAACCCCCTGGGCGCGGTCTTGGCGGTCGGCGCCAGCGACGTCTGGGTGGTGGGCAGCGGCGGCGGAAGCTGGCACTACACCGGCAGCAACTTCACGCCGGTCGATACCAAGACCACCATGGGCTTAAACGGGCTCGCCGGGCTTACCGGCAGCCAGGTCTACGCCGTGGGTGATGGCGGTGTCATCCGGCTGTACGACGGGACGGCCTGGCAGATCGTGACCTCTGGATCGACGAGCAATCTGCGTCGCGTGCTGGTCGTCAGCGCCAGCGAGATCTGGGCAGTCGGCGACGGCGGCATCGTCCAGCGCAGCAGCGGTGGAGCCTTCTCGCCGGTGGTCATCACGGGGCCTGTGACCGCCAACCTCTATGACGTCTGGGCCAACAACGGCGCCGTCTGGGTGCTGGCGGACAACGCGGTCTATCGCTACTCCGGTGGAAGCTGGAGCACCCTGCCCCCTCCCGGCGTGACCGGCCTGCGCGGCTTGTCGGGCACCGGCCCCGGCGATCTGTGGGCCGTCGGTCAGGGCGGCGTCATCGTCCGCTACAACGGCAGCACCTGGAGCCGCGAAAAGAGCGGCGCTGCGACCGACTTCAGCAGCATCAACATCACCGGCACCCGCGTCTGGATCAGCGGCAGCAACGGCACCGTCCTGCGCAAGTCGCTCTAGGCCCCGCCCTCCCCATCAACCCCTGAGATCTGCTCTCCGCGGCAGGCGTAGCAGGCCCTATCGCGACGGCACAGGCTGGCGTGGGCCAGGCCGCCGTCGGGGCCGGCGCACTCCATGGTTCGTAGGCACCAGTAGACGGCGGTGCTGGAATCGCCGGCTTGCCAGAAGATCGGCTCGTTGTCGGCGGTGACGAGCGGCAAGAAGGCGAACTTGGTGCGCAGCTTGCGGCAGATCTCCAGGCTCGGTTCCGATGCTGCTTCGGCGGGCGACTCGGACGACAGGTTCAGCTCGGAACGGAGTTCCGCGGGAGAGGTCGGCATCAGCGGTCGCCTCCTTTTTGGGCCAGGACTTGATAGACGGCCTGCTGCACGGCGCCTTGGCACAGCGGCACCTTGTGGGCATTTTTGGCCAGCGGTCGGGCGCCTTCGCTGGCTGCTCGCCCCACCAAAAGCAGGCTCTCGGCGTCGAGCTTTTGCAGGCGCAGGAGCGCCGCCTCGGCCGCCTTGGCTCGCCACGGCACGGGAGCCACCCCACCAAGCGCAACCCGGGCCGCGCTGACGAGCGGTGCCGCACCCGCTGCCCCACCCGACGCTAGCTTGACGGCCACTGCCACTTCCACGAGCGGCCAGTCGAAGCTCTGCTTCTGCTTGATCTTGAGATACGTATTTCTCTCATCAGGGGCCGGTCGAGGTATGTAGATATGCGTAATTACCTCGCCAGGCTCCAGCCGATTTTCGCGCGTGACGTCTCCGCCTTGCGCGGACGGCGATACGAAGAAGGCCGACAGACGCTGCTGCCGCAGCCCGGTCGCGGTCTGGATCTCGACGATGGCATCGAGCACCGACAGCGCCACCGCCGCCCCGGAGGGATGCACGGCCGCGCACTTGTGGTTGTCGAAGAGGGCGTGGTTTTCGTTCTCTCCATCGAGGGCAAAGCAGACCTCGCCGCCTTTTTTGCGACAGGCATAGTCGGCGCTGCGGAAGTACCAGCAGCGCGGCCGCTGCAGCAGGTTGCCCCCGAGCGTCGCCAACCCGCGGATTTGTGGGGTCGCGATGGCGGCAGCCGCCCCGGACAGAGCGGGTAGATCGCGGGCCACGACCGGGTGTTCGGCAAGCTGGGCCAGCGTCACCAGCGTACCGATACGCAGGCAGTCGCGCGGCTTGGGCGACTCGCCCGCGTTGCCGGCCGGCAGCAGGCGCGTGATCGACTCGGGCAGGCTGGCTGCGGGCACTTCCGCGATCTCAGCGAGCGTGCTCTTGGGGACGCGCCGCAGAACGACGAGGCGCTGCGGGGTCTCAAGCCCTTCCTTCAGGCGGTCGAGGACATCGACTCCGCCCGCCTTTAGCAGCGACGGGCCACCGCGGGCTGCGCCGAGCTGCGCGACGGCCTGCTCGGCGGTGGTGACTTCAACCCAGGTAAACGAATTCATCGAGGGCTCCAAATCCTTGGGACCAGGGGGCCGGGCTAGCGGGCGCCGGGCGCGGCAGCGGGGGCGCTGGGGCCAGCGGCTTTTGCCGCCAGGGCAGCGAGCACCCGGGCGGGGGTCAGCGGAAGCTCGCGAAGCCGCACACCGATGGCGTTGTAGACGGCGTTGGCAATTGCGGCGGCCGTCGGCACCGTAGCTGGCTCGCCAATGCCGCGCGCGTCGGTCGAGGTGCGGCCGTGCAGTTCTTCAATCAGCGCGATGTCGATGCGCGGAACGTCGAGCGCGCCGGCGATCTTGTATTGCTCTAGGTTGGCGTTGAGCATGCGCCCGGTGCGGGGGTCAAGGCGCCGCTCCTCGAAGAGGGCATAGGACACGCCCTGGATGATGCCGCCATGGATCTGGCTTTCGACGAGCAGCGGGTTGATTGGGCGCCCGCAGTCGTGCGCGGCGACGATGCGCTCAACGCGGATGACGCCGGTCAGGGTGTCGACCGTGACTTCGGCGAACTGCACGCCGCCGGTCTGGGCCCAGGCGCGGCCGCCGGTGGCTCCCGCGTCGTAGTCGGGCTTGCGGCTGGCGCTGCCGACCACCTGATCCTTGCGCAGCTTGGCGGCGGCCTGCTTGAGCGAAAGCTCGATGGCCTTGCCCCCGGCGGTACCGACGAACTTGCCAGCAGCCGCGGGCTGCAGATCTTTCGACCCGATAAGCGGCGCGATCTCCCGCGCCAGGGCCAGGCGGGCTTGGTATGCCGCGTCGCGGGCCGGTGGCGTAATTGAACCGGTGGTGACGCTGCCGCCTGATCCGGGGCCGACCGGCAGCCGGGTATCCCCGACGGAAACCTTGACCTGTTCGAGCGGCAGGCCCAGCTCCTCCGCGACCACCTGGGCAAGCGGCGTGCGCACGCCGGTGCCGATGTCCTGCACACCGGCCAACACTTCGGCGGTGCCGTCGCGGTGGATGCGCACCTCGGCATTGCTGTCGTCGGACCAGAAGTAGTACCAGCAGCCCTGCGCCATCCCCAGACCGCGACGGATGTGACCCAGGGCCCCTTCCGCAGGCAGGCCACCGGCCGGCTGGCGTCGCGACCAGGCGAACAGCTCGGCCCCACGCTGGCGCTCTAGCTTTCGGGCGGGGTGCAGATCGTTGCGGTCGCGCAGAGCCAGCGGATCGATGCGCAGCTTTTCGGCCAGCTCGTCCATCGCCTGCTCCAGCGCGAACGCTCCCTGCGGGTGTCCCGGTGCACGGAAGGCGGCAAGGGGGCCGGTGTGCGTGAAGACGTCGAACTCCTCGGTATAGACGGCTGGGCAGGCGCCATACAGGTTGTTGGCGGGGCCAGCGAAGCCCGCTCCAGCCCCTGCCCCACCCGCGCCGTAGCCACGCACTTCGATGGCCGTGAGCTTGCCATCAGGACCGGAAGCCAGGGTCACTTGCTGCTCGGATCCCGGACGGTTGCCGACAGACAGATGCTCTTCTCGGCGGTCGAGGCAGAGTCGTACCGGGGCGGCAGCCCGCTTGGCCAAGAGCGCCGCCAGAACGCCATAGTTGCCAGCGCCAAACTTGGCCCCGAAGCCGCCGCCGCAGTAGTCGGTGAGGACACGGACCTTGGCCGCTGGGATCTCCAAATACTCGGCCAGCTCGTCGCGTACCGAGAAGATGCCCTGGGTCGAGGACCAGACGGTTAGTTCGTCGCCGCTCCACTCAGCAGTCAGGCCGTGCGTCTCCAGCGCGGAGTGAGTCTGGACCTGGGTGCGGAAGGTACCGCGCACGACGGTAGGAGCCGTTCGTAGCGCTGCCGCGACAGCGGTCTCCATCTGGCCGGCGTCTTTGCCGCGCGGGGCCCCGCGCTTGGGGCCGCGCACATTGCCCTTCTGCGTCAGACCGGCCTTCGCTCCGCCGCCGCCCGCCGAGCCCGACATGCTGACCGGCCCGTTAAACACCAGCGGCGCACTCGGCTTGCGAGCTTCGTCGAAATCGACGACGTGCGGCAGAACCTCGAAATCGACCTTGATGCGCGCGACCGCCGCACGAGCCTGCTCGGGGGTCTCGGCCGCGACCGCAGCGACGGGCTGACCAAGGTAACGAACGACCGGCACGAGCTTGCCGGGCTTCTTTTCGGACTCCAGCTTGGCGCCGCCGAGGAGATGCGGCAGAACGACCACGGCCTTGACCCCGGGCATGGCCTCCGCGTCGGCGGTATGAATGCCGTGCACGCGAGCGTGCGGATGCGGCGAGCCGAGGATCTTGCCGTGCAAGAGCCCAGGGCGCTTCACATCGGGGGTATAGCGGGCCCGGCCCGTCACTTTTTCGCTGCCATCAACGCGCAGGAGCGGCTTGCCGACGACGCTCAGGCTGGCGCTCTCGCGCCAAGACGGGGGCGCTCCCTCGGGGAGGTCGCGCGACTGCAGCGCGGCATCGGCCCCGACTAGACCGACCAGGATCTCGGACTTGCTCATCGGTTGCCTCCGCTGGGGGTGCCCGCGGTGTGGAGCATGGCGCTGACGACGTGCGGATAGGTGCCGCAGCGGCACAGGTTGCCCGCGATGGCCTCGCGCACGGCTGCTTCGTCGAGGCTGGCCAGCTTGCCTTGGGCCCGTCGGCGTTCGTAGAGCGCGGCGCAGCTCATCACCATGCCGGGCGTGCAGAAGCCGCACTGCATCGCGTCGTGGGCCAGGAAGGCCTGCTGCACGGGATGCAGCTTGCCGGGGGCGCTGGCCAGCCCTTCGATGGT
>DAORCZ010000597.1:0-5585 GCA_035345735.1 Pseudomonadota bacterium
GTCTCAAGCGCCTTGTAGTCGCGACCGGGGAACAGCGACTCGATGCGGGTCAGAAACTCGGGATCGATCGCCATGACATCGGTGAAGGTGCCGTGCTTCTCGCACTCCTTCTCCATGAGGATCTTGCCGTCGCGCTCGATGATGCGGGCGCGCACTTCGCCGGGCTTGCCGGTGGTCAGCTCGGACAGATCTTTGCGACCTGACAGGATATCCGAGCGCACTTCCTTGACGCAGCGTGGGCACAGCGAGTCGGTCTCGCGTGGCCAGCCGAGTGGCGGCTTGGTGCGCTCGCGCGACTTCAGCAGCGGGCCGGGAGCCCAGGCCGGCGTCTTCGAAGGACGTTCGAAGCGTCGGTTCAGCTCGGCGACGAGGGGCCAGGCAGCGTTAGCGGCCTTGACGGCGGTTTTTTCGAGAGTCTTGAGTGCGATGCCTTCGATTTGATTGGTTAGGCTCATGTCTGTGTGCTCCGGAACGTAACGTTAGGTCATGCTAGCGGCGTGATCTGGGGGCCGCAAAGATGGGGATACTTTCCACAACTGGGGACAGTCCTCCCCCCAGGGCGCGCGTCAGGTCACCCCGGTGTGAGGCGTGCGAAACCGCTCGTTTTAGCGCGAAAGGAGGAGCGTGACGGGGGGGTTATTCGCCGCGTTGTGCCGTCGGAGCAGGAAGCCCATGACGAAGGCGAGGATGAGTACGACCAGCATCGCCACCGCGACCAGCGCCATGTTGCGGCCCTGATTGCTGGGCGGTCGTGCCTCTTGCTGGGCGGGAGCCGCGGGAGCTGGGCTGTTCTCCGCTGGCTTGGCGGCTGGCGCGGTCTGGCTGGCGGCCGCTTCGGCGATGGGCGCGACGAAGTTGCTGCTGCGATCGCCGGCTGTACTTGCCCCCGGGCCGGAAAGGCCCACGCCGCTTACGCTGTTGCCTCGCCGGCCAATGCGCGCTCCGCCGCGGGCATCGGCTGCGGTGCTTAGCGACTGCGACAACGGGGGCAGGCCCTGCAGCGCGCGGACAAAGTCCTGCACGGATAGGAAGCGCTCTTTCTTCTCTTTGGCCATCGCCCGCTCGATCGCCGTGGCGACATAGTCGGGTAGATCCGGCACCAGGCTCTTGATCGATGGCGCCGGCTGCTTCTGGATCGCCGCCAGGATCTGCAGCGGGCTCTTGCCTTCAAATGGCAGTCGGCCGGTGAGCATGCGATAGGTGACCACCGCCAGCGCCCACTGATCGCTGTAGAAATCGACGTGCTCGCTCTCGCCGGTGGTGCCCTCGGGCGAGACGTACTCGACGGTGCCCAGGATGATGCCGCGGGCCGTGCTGCGCATCGCCGGGTCATCGACGTTCTTCGACAGACCGAAGTCGACGACCTTGACCACCTCGGTCTCGGTGCCATCGCTGCTCGCCTGGCGCGACAGGAAGATGTTGCTCGGCTTGATGTCGCGGTGGGCGACGCCCAGGTTGTGCGCAGCGTGCAGCGCACTGCCCACCTGGCGCACGATCTCTAGCACCTTCTGCAGCGGCAGCTGTCCCTTCTCCTGCAGCGTGTCGTACAGGTCCTTGCCGCGCAGGAGCTCCATGATCAGAAACGGCGTGCCGTCCTTCTCGCGATCGAAGCCGATGACCTGGACGATGTTGGGATGGAACAGCTCGCCGATGATCAACGCTTCATCGAAGAAGCGGCGGTGATGCTCTTCGGTGCCCGGACCCAGCTGGTGGATGACCTTGATGGCGACGATGACATCGCGCTGCTGATCGCGAGCCCGATACACCGCGCCCATGCCGCCGGTGCCGATCACTGACTCGATCTGGTAACGATCCGCGAGGACTCGGCCGACGAAGCTAGATGCCGTAGGGGAAGGCGTGGACATGAGAGCGTGAACATCCATGGTACTGCGCCGCCGGAAAAATTCGGAGGCAGAGTGCTAAGGGCGCGGGATTGCAGCGCTTTTTGCAGCCGTTGCTGTGGGCGGTAACGACGCGGTCATGGCTGGCTGCCCAGCTGGCCGTTTCTCAAGCCGGCATGCGGCCTTGCCACTCGCCTCTCCAGACGGAGACGACTTGCGCCAAGATCACCTAGGCAGATGTGTCGCAATCGCATCGCCAGGGGGAAGTTCATGCGTGTAGTCGGATGGCTGTTCGTCGTGCTGCTGCTGGCGACCTGCTCAGCCCCGGGAGGGGAGGCAGGACCGCTGCGTACCTTGACGGTGCGTGTAACGGGGGATGGCGTGGGCCGTGTGCGTTCGGTGCCGCTGGGCATCGACTGCGGTGAGGGCTGCACGACCCAGCTTCCGCTTGGCGCCCGTGTCGAGGTCACGGCGACGGCCCAGGCCGGCTCGACCCGCAAGCCCTGGGCGGGCTGCCCGACCCCGCGTGAGGGCCTGTGCCAGCTTACGCTGATGGAAGACACGGCCTTAGAGGTCCGCTTCGACCTCGATGTCGGACCTCCGATCGAGTACGTGCGGCTGCAGATCGATCGCCAGGGCGGGGGCCGCGTGACCGCGGATCTGCCGCCCCCGTTTGACTGCGGCAGCTTCTGTCGCGCCGACGTGCCCAAGCGGCAGCAGCTGACCCTCACCGCGGTTCCCGATCGCGGCTCGTACTTCGCCGGCTGGGGCGGGGCCTGCCAGGGCGCCGAGCGAACCTGCGAGATCTGGGTGACCGACTCGCCGCAGGATTCGCTGCAGGTCATTGCGCTGTTTTCACCGCAAGTCTGCGCACATCCCAACTTCTGCTGGGACAATCCGATTCCCACCGGCATGCCGGTCAATAGCGTCGTCCGCTTTGCGGATGACGACATCTTGGCGATGACCGGGGATCAGGGCAGCTCGTTCCTGCGCTGGAATGGCATCGGCTGGATGGCGCAGAACGACATCCTGTTTGCCGGGCCGCAGCGCGGCGAGCTGGACCAGATCTGGGCGTCCTCGCGCAGCGATATCTGGGCCAGGGACATCCAGCATCGCCTCTGGCACTTCGATGGCACGACGTTCAGCCAGCCGCCGCAGCCCATTCCGTCGATTTATGCCGTGCATGGACGGGCGCCGAACGACGTCTGGGTGGTGGGCTCCCCCGGGGCCAGCGCACACTTTGATGGCACCACGTGGACCGCACAGCCGACCGGCGTCACCGCCACGCTCGTCGCGCTGTGGGTCGCACCGGATGGCACCGCCTGGGCGGGGGGCAGCGACGCGACGCTGCTGTTCTGGGACGGCACCGCGTGGACCCGCGTGAGCCAGCCACTCACCGGCTACATTTCCAAGATCGTCGGCAGCAGTACGACCGATGTGTGGGCCATCGTCTCGACCGGCATGCTGCACTTCGATGGCACATCGTGGACCGACGCAGTCACCGTCCCGCGGCTGACCGATATCCAGGTGCTGGCCCCCGACAACATCTGGGGTCACAACGGTGTGCAGGTGCATCACAACGATGGCACGGGCTGGCTGGCCTATAGCGTGGGTCCAAGAGTCAGCCAGATGATCGCCACTGCCCGCGACGTCTGGGTGTTTGGCGACAATGGGGAAATTCTGCGCAAGGAAGGGGCGCTCTTCCGGCCCATGTATCCCGGCATCCGCCTGCCCCGCAGAGATCGGTGGCCCCACGAGAGCCTGCGGCAGGTCTGGATGGCCGATGTCGACAATGCCTGGGCGGTGGGCGATTCCGGCGTGCTGCTGCGCTACGACGGCTCGACCTGGACCAAGCAAGCGATCGGCACCACCGAAGATCTCACGGCCATCGCGGGCACGGCGCCCGATGACATCTGGGTCGCAGGTCGGCAGTCCCTGCTTCACTTCGATGGGACGTCCTGGCAGTTCGAGCCGCTCTCCGTGCTGCCGCCTGGGGATGAGGTGCTGGACCTCTTCGTCCGCCCCGGCAAGCCCCTGTTTGTGCTCAGCCAAGGGGAGGGCGTCTATGAGCGGTTGGCCCAGGGCACCTATTACACGCACATGAAGGCGGGTTCCCCGAGCATCTTCAACAGCGTTTGCCTGTTTGATACGGGCGACGGGGAACCCCGGCTAGCGTTTCATACCAGGCTCTATCGGTGGCGGGGCGGCACTTGGGTTGAACAGCCGCTGGGCGGTTCTTACAGCAGTCCGCCCAACGTGGGCTGCGGCGGGGGCGTATCGCCCACGGACTACTGGCTCGTCAGCCTGTACGGCTACGACTGGTATCACCACAATGGCAGCCGCATCGACCGTGCTTACCGCGCCTCCTTGTACGACTTGCCGGTTCGCCGCGTCATCCCCATCGCTTCTAACAACATCTGGACTCTCCAATACGGGGGGCCGGGTCTTGGGCACTATGACGGCAAGTCCTGGGAGCTCGCGTGGAACACCGGTGTCGCCCTCTTCGGCGGCCACAGCAAAGACGGCGGGGCCTTTCTCGTCGGTAGCCGTGGTGCCATCCTGAGCTATCGGCCCTAGTTGCCGACTCCGCCTCGGGCGCCGGGCCGGTGTTGACCCCGCTAGGGACGATGTGCGAGCGTAGTTTCCAGCGTTCGTTTCCGTAGATTGGGGGAGGGGAGGGCGCTCGGGCTGGGTCGCGATCCCTGCGATGTCCAGCCGGCCGAGACGCTGAGCGTCCGCACCCGTCCCTGCTTCGCAGCCGGAGGGATCGATGTCGCACGCCAGGGGGTTCGCGGTTCGCAGTCGGGCAAGGGGCGGAGTCGCGTGGGGCACAGGTTGGTCGCTCGTCATCGCGCTGGGGGCGCTCAGCATGCTGCCCACTCGTCTCGCCGCGCAGGGGGTCGCCGCCGAGGCGGAGCAGGTGACCTATTACGCCCACATCGTCGAGCGCGCCGGCCTGCCCACCGGCATCCGCGAGCTGAGTGCAGCGCAGCAGGTCCGCACCGAAGTGTCCTACAAGTTTGTGCGTCGGGCTGGCGTGCTCATTCGCTTGGAGCACGTAAACGGCAGCGGTTCGCTGCTCGACGATGACAACGGTGTCGCCCGCTACGTGTTCGAGTACGAAGCGCAGAAAAAAGGCGGCAGCCGCGTCTCTCGCTGGCTGGGGCGCAGCAAGGCCAGTCCCGACACCGTAAAGCGCGTGGTGCGGTTCAGCGAAAACCTCAGCCGGGTCGACATTCAAGACGGCGGCGGCCAAAGCCGGCGCCTCGGCGGCACGCGCATCACCACCGTCCGTCGCAAGCTCGACAAGCAGGGCTTCATCCTGAGCGAGACCTTCTTCGACGGCGAGCTACACCCCCAGCCCGACAAGGGCGGCGACTTCGGCTGGCAGTATGCGCGGAACGCCGCCGGTCAGGTCCTCAAGCGGCAGGCCCTGGACGAAAAGGGGCGACCGCTAGTCGTGCCGCCACGTCCGCCCGCCCGGGGTGGGCGTCCGGTCCCGCCCAAGCCCGCCGAGGCTTCGCCCCCCACCCCACGCGTGGCGCAAGAGGAGTGGCGCTACGACGAGCACGGCGAGGCCATCGAGCACCGCTTTTACGATGCGGGGGGCCACAGCGTGCGCGGCCCCGACGGCGTCGCCACGTTTCTATATCGCCGGGATGAGGGCGGCAGCAACCTCGCCGAGGTCCGCTACCAGGACCCGGCGGGGCAGCCGACCCTGCACCGCGAGGGCATGGCCAGCCG
>DAORCZ010000598.1:0-5583 GCA_035345735.1 Pseudomonadota bacterium
CGTGCCCGGTCTGGGCCGCGTTGGCGATGTCGCGCAGCGGGAGGGCTTGGCCGCTGCGCTGTCGATAATCGGCCTCCAGCGCTGGGCCGCAGAGGTAGGTCTCGACGCAGCCGCGCCGTCCGCAGTAGCAGGGGGGACCCTCGGGATCGATCGTCACGTGGCCCCACTCGCCGGCGATGCCCTGCGGCCCATTCCAGCTGCGTCCCAGCATCGGTCGGCTAAGTCCGGGTGACAGCGGGAAGTCCGGGGTGGGCAACACGATGCCGCCGCCAACGCCGGTGCCCAGGATGACGCCAAAGACGACCTCATGGCCGCGACCGGCGCCGAAGGTGGCCTCGGCCAGCGCGAAGCAGTTGGCGTCGTTGGCGAAGGCGATCGGCTCGCCCACCCGGCGGATCAGATCGCCGCGAAACGGGCGGCCGTTTAGACAGGTGGTGTTCGAGTTTTTGATCACTCCTGCTCGCGTCACGGCACCGGGCATGCCCACGCCAATCGGCGGCAGTCGATCGTGCGAGAGACCGGCCTGGCTGGCGACGTCCCAGATGCTGTCGGCAACGGCGTCGACGATGTGCTCGTAGCCGCGCTCGCGATCGGTGGGTCGGCGGGTGCGGGCCAACACCTCGGGTAGGCGGCCGGGGGTGGTGGCGCTGCCAGGCAGGCGGACGACGACGGACTCGATCTTGGTGCCACCCAGATCGACCCCGATACGCAGGCTGCCGGGCTCACTGCCGCTGGGCAGCACGGACCCCGGATGACCGGGATAGGAAGGAGAATTCTGCGAGGGCAGCGACGACACGCGCGGCAGCATAGGAGACCGCGGCACGCGGAACAAGCCACGGAATACAATGGCGCGATGAAGCCATCCCGACCTGCCTCAGACCCCGCCCGCAAACGCTCGCCTCGACGCACAGCGACCTTCGCACAGACTTTTGCGGCTGCGGCCGCGCTGCTGACTTATCCGCTCATTAGCGGACCGCTCCCATCGGCGCACGCGAGGGCGCAGGGCGTGGTCACGGTGGCCGCCCAGCAAATGCTCGACATCGACAGCGGACAGATCTGGAGCCAGCCCTACCTGCGCATCGTCGATGGCGTGATCGACGAGGTGCGAGCGCGACAGCCCGGCGAGCCGGTGACCTACGACCTGGGGCCGGTGACGCTCATCCCGGGGCTCATCGACTGTCACACCCACCTCGTCGGGGGGGCAGGGCTGGGACCGTACGGCGAGCTGACGCAGACGCCGGCCCGTGCCGCGATCGAAGGGGTCGCTAACGCCTGGGCGACGTTGCAGGCGGGGTTTACGACGGTGCGCGATCTCGGCTCGCGCGATCTGGCGGATGTCGCGCTGCGCGATGCCATCGAAAGCGGTCGCATCCTGGGGCCGCGCATGCTGGTGGCGGTGCGATCGCTGTCGGTGACGGGCGGTCACGGCGACTGGAACGATCTGCCCCCCGACATCCATGTCCAGCGCGAGAGCGCCGCGATTGCCGACGGAGTCGAGGGCGTTCAGCGGGCGGTGCGGCAGAACATGAAGTACGGCGCTGACTGGATCAAGATCCTGGTCACCGGCGGTGTCACGTCGGCGGGCACAAACCCTCTGCAAGCGGACTACACGCAGGAAGAGATCCAGGCCGCCGTGACGACTGCCCGCGCCCGCGGCCTGGATGTGGCCGCGCACGCCCACGGCGAAGAGGGCATCCTGCGGGCCGCTCGGGCGGGGGTGCGGTCGATCGAGCACGCTTCGTTTCTAAGCGATGCGTCAATCGCCGAGCTGCGTCGGACGGGGGCCTTTATCGTCTCGAACCCCTACACGAACTACTACATCCTGGAGCACGGCCAGAGCGCTGGCTATCAGCCCTACGAGATCGAAAAGAGCCGACAGGTCTATCAGTCCAAGCTGGCGAGCTTGCGGCGGGCCATCCGGGCCGGCATTCCCGTCGCGTACGGCACTGACTCGGGCGTGCAGCCGCACGGTACGAACGCGCGTCAGCTGGCGATCTACGTCGAGGCCGGGATGACACCACTTGGCGCCCTGCAGAGCGCGACGCTGGTGGCGGCTCGGCTGCTGCGACGGGAAGCGACGCTGGGCCGGCTGCGGCGTGGCTACGTCGGAGACTTGGTGGCGCTGCGCGAAAATCCCCTCGCCAACATCCGCACGCTGGAAGCCCCGGCGCACGTGATGAAAGGCGGCCTGCTCGTCTGGAGTCAGCCGCAAAGTCGGACGCCCCCCAGCGAGCCCCCGCGACCGCGTCCCGCGGCGGTCGAGCGTCGGCCCGCAAGTTCGGCCAGCAGCAGCGCGGCAAGCCCAGCCAAGCCGACGAATCCTGCCTCGCCACGCCCGGCGCGGCCACCGTCGGCCCGGCCCAGCCCCGAACCCGAAGAGTCGGTGTGGCGCTGAATCGACAGTCGTTAGGCTGGCGGGTACGCAGATTCGCTGATTCCGTCTTAGCAAATCAGGGATTCTGCGTGGGATGCACGGGGGGCGTGAGAAGGGCGATGGATGCGAGGTCAGGTAGTCGGATCCGCGCTAAGCGACCGTCGAGTGGGTGCGGTGGCTGGGCTAGTCGCGGCTGGGTTAGTCGCGGCTGGGTTAGTCGCGGCTGGGTTAGTCAAAGATCCAGGGCTCGCTGTACTGCACAGCGCGGGGCGGCAGCGAGTCGGCGCCGGCCTTGGCCAGCAGATCGATGAACATCTCGACGTAGCGCAGGTCGTCGAAGATCTCGACGTCGGCGGCGCGGCGGTTCCAGTCGCTGACGTTGCCGTGCAAGGGGCCCAGCACGTCATAGGCGCCGCGCAGATCGCCGACCGCGCTGCGCTCGCTGGCCATGCGCAGACCGACATAGAGGTTCAGCACCACGAAGCCTTTTTCGACGGCTTTGTTCGAGAAGCGGCCGCTCGTCGGCGTGCCGAAGGGGCCATCGGGGGCGCTGAGCTGCAGCTGGGTGGTCTTGCGCGGGCTGCCGGGGACGTCGTACTCGACGGTAATGTCGCTGACGGTGGCCGGGCGCACATTGGGGGCGCCGACGCGCGGCAGCACTTCGACCAGAATTGCGCCGCCACCCCCGCGGCGATCGTCGATGGTGGTTGCGCTCTTGCGCCAGGCGGCGAACAGCGCCGGAATGCGGATCTCGCCCCCTTCGGCCGAGAGCTGCCAGCTGCTTTTGCTGATGCCAAACACCTCGCGCAAGCGATAGGACGATCCGGGCGCTAGGCGGATGGCCACCTTCTGCGCGACGGGGATCAGGCTGTACCCAACCTCGCGCGAGAACAGTGCGGGCAGCTCGCTGGTCTGCTTGGCGTAGTAGAGCGTCCCGGCTCCGGCATCGGCCAGGCCCTGCAAGCGCGGCAGGTCGCCGACTTCGCCCACGGCCACCACGGTCATGCCGCCGGTGCTCTCGGCGAAGGTCCGCAAGAGGCGCAGGCTGCGCTCGCTTCGAATGCTGCCGCTGGGCTGGCCGCCGCTGAGCAGCACGATGCGGCGATGGCGACCGCTCGCCGTCGGGCCCAGGGTATCGACGGCCTGCCGCAGACCTTCGTATTGCTCGATGGCAGCGTGCGTGGTCTCCAGCGGGAGCGAGGTAATGGCTCCTCGGACCGAGTCGCGCAGGGTGCCCGGGACCTTGTCGGCCAGCACCTTCGCCGTCTGGCCCAAGCTGACCACCGTGACGCTGTCTGCGTCATCGATGCCATTGAGCAGCTGATTCAGACCGTATTGCAGGTCATCCTGCCCGTCCCGGGACAGCAGCGCTTCGGTGTTCATCTCGACGACGATGGCGAGATCGAGCGGCGGTCGTGGCTGCAGCCGGGGATCGACCGGCGTGCCTAGCGAGAGGTGCATCAGCGTGCAGGTCGAGCCGCTGATCATGTTGGCCATCGCTCCCAGCTGCGCATCGGCACAGACGGGATCGGCGCAGCTCGTGGGCGGCGTGCCGATCTTGTGCTCGGCGAAGAAGCCGACCTGATCCAGCGTCTCGGGCCCGGGCAACTTGCCGGCTTCGAGGATGGCCTTGAAGCGACCAAAGTCTTGCGCGCCACCTGGGGAGAGGCCGGTTCCCGACGGGGAGGCACCCGCGTAATCTTGGCCATCGGCACTGCTGCCGCAGCCAGCAAGGGGCACCGCGGACAGAAAGAGTAGCGACAGCGAGGCCAGAGCCGCGGCGAGTGATGGCGAGCGAAAAGAAGGGCGTGTCATGGTCAACTCCTGGTTCTAGCGAGTGCTGAGGGTGATGTAGCTGGCGATGGGCCCAAGGGTTTCCTGGGCGTCGCAGTCCTGGTCGGCGAGGCGCACCTGCTCAGCGCGCAGCAGGGTGACGCGGACCTGGCTGCTGCCGCTGGTCAGCGTCTGTTGTTCGCCGCGGGCCAGCGGGCGGGTCGGGCCCAGCGCAGTCGGCACGCTGATCGCGACGGACTCTCCGGCGCCGCAGGTACGTCGGCTTGGCCCACAGGCGGGAGCGAGCGGGATCGGTGCGACTTCGTTGGCGCGGCGCACCAGCGTCAAAGTCTGGGTCTTGCCGCCGCTCTGCCCCTCGATAACCAGGCCGTCCGAGCCATCGGCGGTGCCGCGGAAGCTCAGCTGATCGCCGACCACAAAGGGGATGGCGACGGCGTCGCTGCAGACGGTAAAGCGCGACTCGTTGCTGCCGATCATGAGCGTCAGGACGTTGCAGCCATCGCTGCCGATACTCAGCGCACGCAGGCTGTACGGGCCGCCAGAGGGAGCCTGCAGCGACCAGGTCGGCTCACTGCCGGGATCACTCGCGGCGCAGGCGGGGCTGGGGGCGGTCGTCGGCTCGCTGGGGGCCGGCCGCAGAAGACCCGTCGGCGCATCGAGCCCGCTGTCGCGAATGTGGATGCCGCCCTCGGCTTCGCTGGGTGAGATCCCGGAGCGCAGCGTACCGCGCTGCCAGACCACAAGGCGCGTCGGGGCCCCCTCGATGGCCAACAGGAAGATCGGGCAGGCCGACCGGCTGGCGGACGTCGGGCCGAAGTCCTGCAGCGGCATGGCATCGCCCGAGCCCAGCGTGACGTGATCGACGACGGTGAACTGCGACTCAGAGAACAGCAGCTCGGGGCTGGCGAGCGCGCTCGCGCAGTCAAAAAGGACCTTCTCGCGGGGCGCACTGACCCGCACCTGCACCGGCTGGACGCGGTCGTTCTGTACGTAGACTTCGGCCGGGCCGTACCAGCCCACCGGTCCCACCGGACGACGCGGCGAGGTCGCCACGCAGGCCACCGCACCGATGAAGACCAGCATCTTGTTGCGACGCTCGCTGACCTGGCGAGCCGGCTCGGGCCGCAGCGCCAGTCGGGCCAGGATGTGCCAGGAAAGGCCGATAGAGACCAGGGCGACCAAGTCGGTCGGATCCGGCCACAGGCGATGGCCGGAAACGGCCAGGATCAGGCGGCAGACGGCCGGCGAGAGCTCGGTGAGCAGCAGCAAGGCGACGCTCGCCAGGTGACAGGCGAGCAGGCCGCCCCGCGTTCGCACGCGCAGCAGCACGGCCAGCAGCGGCGGAAACAGGAAGTAACCAGCCAGGTCCGACAGCTTGCCGGTGACCCAGCCGGGCAGGACCCCCGCGCCTTTGA
>DAORCZ010000599.1:0-5579 GCA_035345735.1 Pseudomonadota bacterium
AAAAGGTCTTCGGGCGCTCTTGCGGCGGCTGCAGCAGGGCGGCGAGGCTTGGCACCGAGCCGTTGTGCAGGTAAGGGGCCCGGGCCCAGATCCCGTCGAGCGGTCCCGCCAGATAGGCGCCGGTCGAGCGAAAGGCCTCCTTGCGCCACAGGGCTCGCCGCTCGCCGAAGTCGTTGAGCGCCGCGGCAGCCCCAGGCGTGAAGGCCTTGAGTCGCTCGGGGTCGGTGCCCACCTTGGGATCGACCTGCATGTAGCGGCTGCTCACCACTTCGGTAACGCGGTTGCTGCTGCGGTCATAAAGTCCGTGGCAGGCCGCGCAGTGGGTGCGGAATGACAGCAGCCCACGCGCCACGCGGGCGGGCTCCGGCGGGTCGAACGGGTAGGCCGGCGAGGGCAGCCCATCCAGCCACTCGCCGACGGCCAGCACCTGCCCCTTGGGGATCGACAGGAACATGCCCCCGACCCCTAGGATCGAGCCGAAGTTGCGGGCCCGCGAGTCATCGGTGTTGCCATCGTAGTGATGCCAACTGCGGAGCTCTCGCCGCTGATTCCAGATCGATGGAAAATCGACCTGCGCAGCGCTGTTGTCGTCCGGGACGCCGATGATCTCAAACTTGAAGGCGTTGAATGGATCGATGCGCCCTGGACCATTGTCGGCCCGCTTGTTCATCCATGCGCTGTCGGGAGCCAGCTCTGGCAACAGCTCAGACGATCGCTTAAGCCCCTGCACAATCAGGACATAGATCAGCTCTTCATACCGACTCAGCGGTGGGCGGTGTTCTTCCTGGGTCAGGACCTGATTGATCTCGGCAATGACTCGCGCCCCCGTGAAGCGGGGGTCCTTGAAGCCCTGGGCGAAGAACCGCTTGAAGCCCTGCAGGTCGGCGGTGTGATTCGGCATGCCATCGATGAAGTGGCCGCGCCCCTGCTCGTCTTGAAATTCGCCGCGGTGACAGCCCGAGCAGTTGATCGCGACCCGCTTGATGCTGGCGGTGATCTCGTACCCCGGCAGGTGCAGCGTCGCATCGCTCAGCACCAGGCCACGACCAACCGGGCGCCGGAAGTAATAGTCGTGGCTGTCCTCGCCGAAGCCAAAGTGCTCATACCCTTGGCCCTTGAACTCTTCATCAAAGATCCGCGGCATCACGCGAAAGACCCAGTAGGGAATGCCCGACGGAAACTCGGTTCCGGTGTTGCCATAGCGAAACAGCCAGGTGGGATCCTTGGGGTCGATGGCCCGCGCGGGGATCGCCGCGGGAATCGCCTCTTCCGACGGCAAGCGCAGGTCGAGCGTCTGCTGCGAAAACACGCGCGGGTTGCGGGCGGCCAGCGCAACAAAGCCGATCAGCACGACGAGCGGCAGCCCGATGGCCAGCGGACTTGCCCCCAGCCAGTAGGCCGCTGCGCTGGGCGTTCGCTTCAGTCGTGCGAGCATCTGCGCAAACCGCCGCGGCAGGGGCAAGGGCCCCGCGTTCGCAACGAGCAGACTCCCCGGTGAAGCCGCCGAGCCCCCGGCGTGCGCTGTCTGCACATCCGACACAACGGGCTGCGGCATCACGACCGCCTCCGTGACATTGCAGTGGGGTGCCCGCAGGCATGTGGAGCTGTCTGCGCGAGGTGGCTCGGTACCAAGATCCCGGGGGCATTCGCGCCTGGGCTGCAGGCATAGAAATTGGGGTTGCTCATCCTCGTTCCTCCGATCAGCGCGGCCAAACCAAGAGAGCCAAGCACAGCCCATACCGGGGCCAGGCCGGCTGCTCCACGGCGATGCAGCCTCGGGGATACGCGTCGAATTGCTTGCCCGTGGTGCAGCGCATGCACTGCAGTGCAGCATCTGCACTCGCAGACCGGCGCAAGCTGCCCAAGTTCCGCTGATCCGCAGGTCCCCCCCTTTTCCGCACCGCAGTCGGGATCTGGGCAGCGCCTTGGCAAGGGGTTCGTACGGCAGCCACCACCCAGCCCTGCGGAGCCTACGTGGCATGCACCATGCACAAGGCATCCTGCAGCCGACTCGCAAGCCGCGTCCGCGCTGTTCGGGACTGGGCAGCTTGGCTTGCTTGCCGTGCCGATACCCCAACGAAGCGGAGCCGCCGTGAACGAGCGCGGGTTTGTGATCTCAGACCTGCACCTGGAGGGCGAGCCAGGCTTTCAGATGGTGCCGCTAGCCGGACAGGCCTGCCTGGCTGCATTTATCCACCGGGTGAGCGGCCAACACAGCATCTGGGGGGCGCGCTGTACCTGAATACCGGCACCTGGGCCGATCTGATGACCCTGCCCGCGCACACCCTGGATCTGGCGGCCGACAACCAGACCCCTTGCGAGAACGATGCCGCGGCCGTCTGCTGACGCTCCAGGCGGTACGCTGACGCGCGTCTAAGCGCCATCCTCCAGCCCATCCCAACGGCTGGTCGCGACGAGTCGCCGAGACAACAACGGGCTGACGCGACCGTCCACGCTGCTTCATCCTTCCCAAATCGTTCGTTCCGGCATCGCCAAAACCTCCGCGGCCTGGCTCTAAACCGCCGCGCAACCGAGCACAAAGAGGCGCGACAGGCGGCAGCTCCGCATCGGCCCCCGCCTGACTATCAAGCGGCGCTGCGTCGCGATCAGCAAGCGCTCAGCGACCGCGCGTTCGGCGATGCAGTTGCGCAGTTCGAGGCCGCGCTGCGGGCTACTGCGGCTGCGCGGGCGCGGCACTCGCCGGCGGGATGTCCTTTAGCAGGTCCTCGGTCGGCGGGGCCATGGAACAGCTGCGGATGCGATGCCGAACCGCTGGGCGCACACTTGACTGGCCGGCGGCCCGCCGCAGCGCCCGCTCGATGGCGGGAACGCTTCTGTGCTTGCAGAGCTCCTCGGCTACAAACTCGTCGATGGCGAAGTCTTTTCCGCGCTCGGCGGGCAGCGCGGAAACCGTCTGGGCGTCGGCGAGCAGCGGAACCAGTGCTTGACTGTTCGCAGGTAGCTGCGTTGCCAAGTGCTGCACGGTGTACGCCCGCACAACCGCGCTTGGATGCTGCAGCAGCGCCAGCAGTTCTTCCTTTGTGAAGTGCTGAACCACCCACTGAAACGCGGCATAGACCGGGCTGCGATAGGAAGGACCGACACAGCCGCCCGGGTACTCCGGTTCTAGGTAGCGGGCGCGTTCCAGCACCCGGGGCAGGGGGCGCGCATCGGCAGTCAGCGGTAGCAACGAAAGAAGGATTCCGAAACAGGTCATTCGGAAGGACATGCAGCGCTCCCTTCGCTTAGTAGCCTAAGTTCTCGGAAGACCGCGGCCAACCTCGGAAAGACCCCGCAGAACGGCGCGCAAACTTGGCTGCAGCGGGCTGTATGCGCAACCTTTACGTGACTCCGGCTGCGCTCGATGCAGTCGCGCCGCGCCCCTCATCCCCGACGAGGACAATATGTAAACACCTTCCCCACGGAAGCGCGTTACGGCTGCCGCCCCAGCCATTTGATGGGATGGATCTCCCACCAGCCATGGCTGGGATCAAAGTGAACCGTGCCGAGCACGCGCATCCGGCTGCCAATCGGCGGATCAGCAAGCGCCCCGCGCGGGTTTGCCGGGTCCTTGTACATCGGCACATTCTCCATCGCTGCGCCGAACGGTCCCAGCGCCGGCAGGGTCTCGGGATAGCGCAGCGGCCACGGCACCTCGCCCTGCACATGGGTGTCGCGATCCGGCGCCAGCAGAGGAAAAGCAATCTGCGCCTGCACGCAGATCTCTTTGCCATCGGGATAGCGCCCGCCCAAAAAGTCGGCCAGCGCCGCCGGCTGCGGGCAGACACGGTCGGGGCTGGCCGCCGCATCGACCTGGCACAAGAAGCGACCGATGTCGCGGCGCGGAAAATAGTTCGGGCTGTAGTCGCCGCTCGCCGGAATGCGATAGCCCGGATCACAGCGCTGCCCCGCCGGGCAGTCCTCATCGCGCAGGCAGGTGCCGTTGATGTTGGCCTGATCGCTGTCCCAGTTCAGCGCCGGAATCGCGCCGCAGACGCCGCGCCGCTCGCACCACAGCTCATCTTGGCAGTCCATATCGCGCTCGCAGGGCTGCCCCAGACCGCGCTGGGGACGCGCTGTGGCGACCGCTTCAATAGCGTACTCGCTGATCTGGGTCAGCGTCGGTTTTTCCACCATCGCCACATCCCAGGCCAGACGCGTCAGGCGACCGCGCACGCGAATCGCATCGCCGATCTGCGCCAGCCGCCAGCCACGCGCCTGCAGCAGCGACAGCGGCAGCTCGACACCCAGGCCCCAGCCGTCGCTCTGGTTCTGCTGTGTCTCGTTCGTCTGCAGCAGCAGATAGCGCGTCGGCACCACCGCGAAGTCTCTGCCCACCATGCGCGATGCGAAGCTCATCGTGGTCACTTGGCCCCGCACCGTGATCTCGGATCCCACGCGCGACACGCGACCTGGCGCCGGCTCGCTTGGCTCGCTCACCACCTCGTCGGGAGACAGCTCGCGCAGCAGGTCTTCATTCGGCGCGCAGGCCAGACTCAGCATGGTCAGAAGTCCCAGGACTGTGCAGCCCGTCTTAGCGCGCATCGTGCTCTCCTTCACTCGGCTCACCTCGTCGCTCCTCGTCTTCTTCGGCCATCTCGCGTAGCTCGGCCACCGTGTCGCGAGCGAAGAGCTCAAACGCCCACAGCGCGCCGCTGCCTTGCCAGGCCCGCACTGCCGGGCTGACCATCTCGGCCGCTTCGTCCTCACCGTGCAGCGTCGCCGTTACGCGAGCCAGGGCCAGGTAGAAGGCGCGCAGCTCCGGCGCGCAAGCTTGCGACACGCGCGCCAGCACCACGCGACGCTCCGTCGGTGGTAGCGCCTCGTAGCTTGCCGACAGCGCCGACAGCCGAGCGCGATGCGGCTCCAACGCAGTGACGAGCAGCGTCCCCGCCTCCTTGGGCGTCAGGTGCAAGAACTCGCCGCGCCGCGCGATCTCGGGCAGCGCGCGACACAGCGGCAAGAGCCCCTCGTGCAGGGTCTGGTAGGGCGACGGGCTCGGACGACAGCCACTGCCCAGTCCGAACACAAACAGGCTCAGAAGGAAGGGAGGACGAAGGGTCGGCATTCGGCCGCTATATCACGTCAGCGCCGCCGCCCACCGACTGCTGTACCCGAGCTCGCTACGACGCGCGCGTCATCGCGCGGGCAGCGTTCGCGGCAAACGCATCACGGGCATAGACCGACAGGCCGGGGGCGTAGCGATCGATGTTGGCGGTGAAGCGCTCGTCCTGCACATACATCTCGCCCAGGCCGCGGTGCATGCTCGGCGCGCAGGGATAAAACCAGCGCTCGATGTGCTGGCGGTGGCGCTCAGCGACTGCCATCGCCTCGACGCTGTCAGCCGGCTGACCCGCGGCCAGCAGCGCCGCCAAGTCGCGAAACACGCCATCGCCCTCGGCCTTGATCTTCTGCCAGTCGTCCTTGCCGTACCTCTGGGTCCGCGCCTGCGACTCGCGATAGGCCTCGCTCTGCCCCCAGCGCTCGCGTGCCTCGTCTTCATACTTTGCGGGCTCGAACTCGCCGAATACCGAAAAGCGCTCCTCGTGGCTCATGGTCCTTCCTCCTTCTCGTGCGGT
>DAORCZ010000600.1:0-5576 GCA_035345735.1 Pseudomonadota bacterium
TGGTGGGCACAAACACGTTGGGATAGTTGGCGACCTCGTAGCGGCTGTCGGGGCTTAAGACGTAGACGATCAGATCCTGTTTCGACTCGGCGTTCAGCAGACCCAAGCGCACCGGCAGGCGTAGCTCGGCCGAGTCAAAGCCGAAGCGGAGCGGCGACAACACCACTAGGCCGGCGCTATCGCGACGGACTTTCTTGATGTCGACCTTGGCGACAAAGAACTTCATCTGGTCGCGGATGTAGGGAGCAAGTGCCGCCGCTGCGCCCTTGGGGATGTTGTACTTGTTGAGCTTGAGCCAGGCCTCAAGCCCGCCCGATTCTTTGGCCGACAAGATCAGGATCTGGTACTCGCCGACCTCAAACTTGGCCTCGATCGTGACGCCCATGTCGTCGGCTGGGCTGGGTGCGCGCTCCATACGAGCGGCCGAAGGTGCGCCAGACATCATGCGCTTGGCCTTCATCGGCGGCTGCACGTAGCAGGGGTCTTGTTCCCAGTACTCGACGAGGCGCGGCGCCGACAGCTCGTCGATGTGCTTGAAGACGTCCGCCGACAGCGTCTTCACGTTCTCTTTCTGCAGCACCACCGGCACGGGCACGACCATGGCGAAGTCCTCGGGCGGACCCTTGTAGGTGTTCGACATGGTCATGACCGTGTGGTTGCCTTTGCGCATCAGCACCACCTGCGACGCGTTGTTGTAAAGCTGCGCGTCGGCGCCTGACACGAAGAAGCCGCAGAAGGCATCGGCGGTCGGCGGCCCCAGCGTCGAGCCGGCTACGGTGGCAAGGAGCAGCGAGGCCAGTATCCGCGAGGCGCGAGACCGCATGAAAACTCCGGGGTGCTGCAGGCCTCCGCAAGGAGGCGTTGTGGGCGAATGAGTCGGCGAGATTATGCCGACCAGTCTTCGACTTCGTACAGGAAGCGCGTGCCGCCGATCAGCTTGCGGTTGACCGAGGTGCTCTGGACGAACACGGCGTACTTGTCCAGGCTGGCCGGCTTGATGCGGGCCGTCGAGTCTTCCGGCAGACCCAGCATGTCGCGGGCCGCCTTGCCTTCGAACATGTCGCCGGTCTTCTTGTCCATGAGAACGATCTCTTTGTAGCCCTGGATCGTCTCGGTCTTGGTGAACTCGTAGAAGCCGCGGCCCTTCTTGAACTTGGCGCCGTTCGACTCGACGAACTCGCGGATCGAGCTGTCCTTGTCGACATCGAGGATCTGGAAGCGACCCGGCGGCACGGCGCGCAGGTCGGTGCTGCCGAACTCGGTGCTCGGCGCGCGCTTGAGCATCGTCGAGAACACCTTGTTCAGGCCGCGGTTCATGCGGCCTTGCTTGATGACCTCTTGCTCGAAGCCCTGCAGCTGGGTATCCGACGACTGCTTGTAACAGATGGCCATCACCAGGTCGGTGATGTAGGCGAACTGATCGAGACCGATGTGGAAGCCGCCCGACTTATGGGCCAGCTCCTCGTAGAACTTGGTCGCGTGCTTGCGGTTTAAGCACTGCACGCCGTAGACCGGGATGCCCTGCTTGGCGAGCTTTTCGATCTCGTCGCGCCAGTTGATCTTCTGCGGGTTGTCGCTGGGGCCGTGCGGGACGTCGTCGCCGATCATGACCAGACAGCGCTTGCTGCCGCTCTCCCAGGTCAGCGACTGCGCCTCACGCAGAACTAGCTCGTAGCACTCCGGCAGATCGCCGCCGCCGGTGGCGCCGACGTTTTCGACGAAGCGGGTGATCAGGCTGGTGTCGTGAGTCAGGTCCAGCTGCTTGGTGACGTAGGTGCTGCCTTTGTCGCAGTAATCCCCGTGCGCGATGATGCCGATGCGCATCTTGGGGATGTCTTTCATCAGGCGCTCGACGGTCTCTTTGATCTTGCGCCGGACCTGCGTAAGGCAGGGATACATGCTGCCGGTGGTGTCAAAGCTGAAGACGACTTCGATTTCATAGTTGGCCATATGCGCGAGACCCTCCCCAGGTGGACAAATGCGTCGGACGAACGATGACGGTTGCGGTCACCCCTTTGCCCACCTGACGAAGTCCCCCAAAGACCCCGAAAGTTGTCAGCCGGTCCCCCTGGCTATCGACAAGACTGCTGCCCCGGATCGACCCTAGAAGGCGGCCCGCAGACAAAGGGTATCGTCATATAAGACCCCGCTTTTTCGTCCGCTGTCAATCAGGCAGCGTGGGCGTCCGAGCATGCCGCCCGAGATGCGCTCAGACCTACGCGCAGAGATGCGATGATCCGGTCTGCCTGCGCCGAGCGGCGAAGGCTCTGGGCACTAGGCCCACGCCAAAAAAAGGGAAGCCATGGAAACGATCAAATACGTCCTGTCCGAAGAGAAGCTGCCGCGTGCCTGGTACAACCTTGCTGCGGATCTGCCGAGCCCGTCGCCCCCGCCGCTGCATCCCGGGACGCTGCAGCCGCTGGGTCCCGAAGCACTGGCACCGCTGTTCCCGCAGGCGATCATCGCCCAGGAAGTCAGCCGCGAGCGCGAGATCGAGATTCCCGAGCCGGTGCGCCAGATCTATCGGCAGTGGCGACCCTCACCGCTCTATCGCGCGCGTCGCCTGGAGCGAGTCCTCGATACACCAGCGCGCATCTACTACAAGTACGAAGGGGTAAGCCCATCGGGGAGCCACAAGCCAAACACGGCGGTGGCGCAGGCCTTTTACAACCAGCAAGAGGGCGTGCGGCGCATCACCACCGAGACCGGAGCCGGGCAGTGGGGATCGTCGCTGGCCTTCGCGGGATCGCTCTTCGGCATCGAGGTGCAGGTGTTCATGGTGCGGGTCAGCTATGAGCAGAAGCCGTATCGGCGAGCGCTGATGCAGACCTATGGCGCAAGCTGCATTGCTTCGCCATCGAACACCACGGCGGCTGGTCGGCGCATCTTGGAGACGCACCCCGACTCTCCCGGCAGCTTGGGCATTGCGATCTCGGAAGCGGTCGAGGTGGCGGCCGGCGATCCCGACACCAAGTACGCGCTGGGCAGCGTGCTGAATCACGTGCTGCTGCATCAGACGATCATCGGCAACGAGGCGCTGCTGCAGCTTGAGATGGCGGGCGACTACCCCGATATCTTGGTCGGCTGCACCGGGGGAGGATCGAACTTTGCGGGACTGATCTTTCCGTTCTTGGGTGTGCAGCTTCGTGGCGGGCGCCAGGTGCGCATCGTCGCGGTCGAGCCGGCCGCCTGTCCTAGCCTGACGCGCGGGCGCTACGCCTATGACTTTGGCGATACCGGTCGACTCACGCCGCTCGTCAAGATGCACACGCTGGGCGCTGACTTCATCCCGCCAGGCTTCCACGCGGGGGGACTGCGCTATCACGGCATGGCGCCGCTCGTCAGTCACATCAAAGAGCTGGGCCTGATCGATGCCGTCGCCTATCACCAGACCGAGTGCTTCGAGGCGGGGGTGACCTTTGCCCGCGCCGAGGGCATCCTGCCGGCTCCGGAAGCGAACCACGCGGTCAAGGGCGCGATTGCCGAAGCGCTGCGCTGCAAGGTCGAGGGCACGCCGCGCACCATCCTGTTCAATCTCTGCGGCCACGGCCACTTCGACATGCAGGCGTACAGCGATTACTTCGCCGGCAAGCTGCGCGATCAGCCCTACGACGGCGAGGCGCTGGCGCAGTCGCTAGCCGGGCTTCCGCAGCTGGGCACGTAGCTCGGGGCGCAGGAGCAGGGCTTCCAGCTCTCCGCGCACGGCCTGCTCTTTCTCGGGACTGGTGAAGCGGCCGACGCTGCTCGACAAGGCGGTGATCAGGCCGCGCAGCTCACCTGGCCCCAGCGTCTCGGGATTGCAGTCGACTCGCTTGCACTGCGCGGACAGCACCGGCCAAGGAAACGCCGTGTAGCGCGACAGGATCTCAAAGACGCTGCGCGACAGTGGGCCTAGCTGCGTGCCGGGCGGCAGCTTGTGATTCGCAATCGGCATGGCCGAGGGCTACGGCGAGCCTGCCCCTTCCCCCGGGGCCCCCACCGAGGCTTCGCCCCCAGGCGCCGCCTGCAGGAGACGCGCTTCGTATTCCGACAAGCGGTGGCTGGGGCCCATGATGAACTCGCAGGAGGAATCGCCGCGCGATAGGCAACGGATCTCGCGGCCGTGCACCTCGACGCGGAAGGCCTCGCTGCACCAGCCGGCGGAATACCCCGCGCTAAACAGACAGCCGCAGCTTCTGAGCTTGCGTCCCAGCTTGGCCGTGACTTCCGACTCAAAGGTATTGGGGTGGTAGTAGTGCAGATAGTACGAGTCATCCATCGAAGGAGCGCTGTCCGGCAGGATGTCGACCAGCGCCCAGCCGGCGTGCGCAAAGTGCACCGGTCCCGACGATAGGCGGTCGAGCCCATCGGTCAGACCGAGTCGCTCTGAGAACGTGCGCGAGTCGCTGCGGCCGATCTCGCGCGCGGTGTTGTAGATGAAGTCGCGCGCCACCTCTTCGCCAAACGTCTCGGCAAGAGCATCGAAGAAACCGGCGTACATGCTCTCGGCGCGCACTAAGACGTAGCGATCGCCGCCCACGTGCAACGTGCCTTGCTCCGGGGCGCGGCGAAAGTCGTCAAAGAGCTTTTGAACCAGGCTCTCGGCGCGGGCGAACGGGGGCTCAAAGTGGGGCGGTACGCGGACGCTCTTCAACATGCAGACCTCGGTGGGCTAGCGGCTCATCGCGCTGACAGCCCCCGGGCCGGCGTCGCCGAACGGTCCCCCGGGAGCCATGCGATGACCAGGACAGGCTAAGGACGACGCCATGGATCGCGCGCAGAGCGATCCGCTCCTTAGTGTCGCACACTCCGGATGCGGCTGAGCTACTCGAAGAGACCTTCAGGAAGCTCCAATAGCTCGCCCTGCGGATCGATGGCAACGACCTGGGCATCGGCCACGAAGAGCGGGTCTGCCGTCGGTGATCCGCCCTCTAACTTGAACACCTGATGGCGAAAGACCACGCGATAGTCCGAGCTGCGCTCAGTGCGCGTGACGACTTCTAGCTCATCGTGCAGGCGGGCCGAGCGTAGGAAGCGTAGGTGCATCTCGTAGACGACAAAGAGATAACCGCGCGCCTGCATCTCGCCGAGCGTGTAGCCCGAAAGCCCCAGCACCTCGGTGCGCGAGCGCTCGCAGTATTTGAGGTAGTTGGCGTGGTAGACGATGCCCTGAGCATCGGTGTCTTCGAGATACACTTTGGCGCGCAGGCGATGCACTTCCTTGGACATGGCGCGCCGATGCTAGCGCCGGGACCGCTCCGGCGGGCAGAAAAATGACGGCCTAGAAGTCGAGGTCCCAGATCCCGGCCGCGCGCTCTAGCGCAATCAGCCCGCGGGCGTGCTCGGCGAGGGCGTCGGCGTAGGACAGGTTGACCTCATCGACCGTGCGCTGGGCGGCGAGCACTTCGAGGAGCGAGGCACTGCCGCGCTGATAGCTGTAGAGCATGGCCTTGTGGACCTGCTCGGCATCTGTGAGCACGCCCTGCGTGTAGAGGCGCAAGCGTTCGACGGTGGCCCGGTAGCGCACGAGGGCCTGGGTGACTTCGACGGTGGCGCGGACGGCGGTGGCTTCGGCCTGCGCGGCGGCGCCACGTGCG
>DAORCZ010000601.1:0-5576 GCA_035345735.1 Pseudomonadota bacterium
GATCCGCCGCTACATACGTTCCGCGACCGGCCGCGGCGTGCAGCCAGCCCTGCGCGATCAGTTCCTGCAGCGCGGCCAAGACGGTGTTGCGATGCACCCCCAGGGACAGCGCCAGCGCCCGACTGCCCGGCAGCTGATCGCCTGGGCGCAGCCGTCCGCGACGAATGTCAGCGACTAGCGCGGCGGCGATCTGCAGAAACTTGGGGGCCGACGGCGACGACAGCTTCCCCTCTGAAGAATCAGCAGAGAGGCTGATCGGTAGCTCGCGGAGACGAGGACTCACTGGTCTATTCCTTTTTCTAAAACCGGATCTTTTGCCTAGACCAGATTAGGACCAGCCTTTCTTCATGCGCAAAGAAATCTATCGCCAAGACGAGGCCGCCGCGCGACAGCTGCTGGCTCAGGCGCGGGTCGTCCACCTCGCCAGCACCGACGGGGATGGACGGCCGATCCTGCGGGCCTTGCACGCCGTGCTGTTGCCCGGCGGGCTCTACTTCCATGGCGCACCGGCCGGCGAAAAGCTCGCCGTCATCGGTCGGCCAGCGGTGGTCTGTGCCGAAGAGATCGTGGCCGAGATCCCGAGCTACTTCTTAGACCCCGAGCGCGCCTGCCCCGCCACCACCTACTACGACAGCGTGCAGGTCCGGGGTACGGTCACAGCCGTCGAAGATGCCGACGAAAAGGCGGCCGCGCTGCAGGCCCTGATGCAGAAGTACCAGCCCGAGGGCGGCCACCAGCCGATTCGCGCCGATGACCCGCTGTACCGCAAGGCGGTCTCTGGCGTGCTGGTGCTGCGCCTCCCGATCGATGCCATCGATGGCAAGGCCAAGCTTGGGCAGAACCGCTCGCCAGAAGAGCTACGGTCCATCCTCGAAAAGCTCTGGCAGCGCGGTCTGCCCGAGGATCCGCGCGCCATCGACCTGGTCGCGACGCGGCTGGTCGAGCGCCAGGGGGCGTCAGCCCTCCCCGACTTCCTGCGCGGGCCGCGCGATGCGCGGCTGTGCTGCGCGCTTGGCCCTGCCGATGCCGACCAGGCAGTCGGCCTGCTGCGCGACGCCTACTGGAACACCTGGCCCAGCGCTGCGCAGATGCGACAAGCGCACCTCGGCTCGACGGCCTGGGTTGGGGCCCGCGACGCTGCGGGGCTTCTGGTGGCCACGGCCCGCGCGCTCAGCGATGGTGGAAAGTTTGCACTGATCTACGACGTGATGGTGGATAGCGCTTGGCGAGGTTGCGGGCTGGGGCACGCAGTGGTGGGACTCCTGCTGCAGCATCCGCGCCTGCGACACACGCCGCGCATCTGGCTGCGCACGCGCGACGCCATGGACTTCTATCGTCGCTACGGCTTCGTCGCTGCTCAGGAGCTACCGCCCCAGCCCTATGTCTCGACGGATATGTGGCTGATCCGCGAGCCAGGGGCAGGCTAGGCGGCCCTACTTCACGACGTAGGTCGCTTCCCAGACGCTGCCGCCCCGACTGATGGTCAGCAGGAAGCTCCCCGGCTGAGTCGCCTGCAGACGCGCTTGTAAGGCAGCCAGGCCGTCAGCGGTCGCCGCTTCGCCGTCGATCGCCAGTAGACGATCGCCAGAGACAAGACCGAGCCGCGCCAGCGCACCACGCCGGTCAACGCGCACCAGCGCCAGGCCACGATAGCCCGCAAAAGCGGCTTCCATGCGGGTCAGGGTTGTGCCCAAGCCGCGCGAGGCCAGCAGGCCGGCCAGGCCGGTGGCGTTCACGACGAACTGATGCTGCCCCTCATCAATGACTGCGCGATCGAAGCGGTGTTCGACCAAGCGCAAGCTCAGATCCTCGCCAGCCGACAGGTGGAGCCGCGCACCGCCGGCTTCGCTGTCCACAAGCTCAATGCCGTCTTCGAAGACGGCGACGAGGCGCAGGTTGCGACCGATCGTCTCACCCAGCGCATAGTTCGTGGTCGCCCAGGTCGCGGTATCGGCTAGCGTGGCGAATGGCGCGCTCGTCTCGTCGGCGGCACCAGCCGGACCGCCCGCCGCGCCCGAGGTACCAAACAGCCGCAGGGTCACCGCCCGCACCGAGTATTCCGTCGCTGTAGCCCCCGGCTCGGGCTGAGCCAGCGTGCTGGGCAAGACGCGCAAAGCAAGCGCCCCGTGGCCATCGGCCGAGGCTGGCGCGACGCTGTTGCCCTCTGAGGACTGACAGCCAGTCATCAGAAGTAGCGCCATCGCGCCCCCGCCAATGATCTGCCCCCAGGGAAGTCGCCGACTGGGGTTTTCGTGCATCCGAGTCTTCATGGGAATCTCCTTGGGCTACTGCAGGCAGGTCTTGGGAATGTTGCTCAGCACGCCGTACTCGCTGGCTTCCCAGGCGGCGCAGGCCAGGCGCTTCTGTCCCGTCGTGCGATAGGGGTGGAAGCAGTCCAGGCTGTCGATGTCGTCCTTACCAAAGGCGTACGCACCGACGGAGCTCTTGGGGTTGCTGGCGAGCGATCCCTGCCAGTCGGTGACGAAGCGAACCTTGCTGCCGTAGCGGCTCTGCGCCGCCTGCACTTCCAGCCGCAGGCCGTCGTTGTACTGGTCGATGCGAGCACCGATCTGGCGGCGACGGCTGGCATTTCCCTCGCTGGTGACGATGCTGCAGATGCCGGCCAGACCCCACACGGCGTTGCACGTTAGAGCACTCTTGGCGTTGCCGGCTTCGTACAGAAAATCGACGCGCGGCATCGACAGCACCAGCACCTGCGCTCCCGTCGGCAGACAGCCGCCCAGCGTATCGAGCGCCGCTTTCAGCGCGTTGCGGTAGGTGGTCACCGAGTACAGGTTGCTGGCGGCATCACTGGCGCTGCCCTTGCTGCGGCCGCAGACGTCATTGCCGCCCAGCTCGATCACCACGCGATCGGGCTTGTTGGCCTGGCGACAGATGCGGCTCGCCTGCGCCGCGGCGTTGTTGCTGCCGCCGACCATCTCGGCTCCCGACACCGATACGAATTCTTTGGCGAACGCCGGGAAGCGCGCCTTGTAG
The DNA here is from genome assembly GCA_035345735.1 of Pseudomonadota bacterium. GTDB lineage: Bacteria > Myxococcota_A > Polyangia > Palsa-1104 > JAEUJZ01 > JAEUJZ01. The sequence continues at coordinate 2,998 of DAORCZ010000601.1, forward strand.
CGCAGGTACAGCGAGTTGACGGCGGCATCCGTGCCCTGGCCGAACGCCATGTCGGCGTGATCGCCAGGAAAGTTATTGGCGGCAAAGCCCTGCGAGATGCTGTCGCCAATGCCCGCGAGCTTCGCGGGATCGGCCAGCGCAGTGGCCGGCAGGGACAGCGCGGCAGCGAGGAAAAACGTAGACGCTTTCGACATGGGATCTCCTTGTCTGGCTCAGAACGACTCGCTCGCGTCGAGCGAAGAGGCGACCGCACCACGCAGCCCCCGCGAAGTCAACGACAACTGGTGCAGGGAAACCAGCGCCGCGCCCTCGGTCCGCCGACCGGAGCTCGAATCGAGCCGCCTACTTCACATTGCTTCCCGGCCCGGGAACATGGTTTGCTGCCGCGGCCTTTGGCGGCGTTCCTCTCTGCCCCACGGGCACGCCCTACCGGAGTAGCCAAATGCGACTGCAATCACTCGGAGTCTTGCTTGCTCTGTCCCTGACCTTGGCCTCTGCGCCAGCACACGCCGATCCCGGCCAGGAATATCTCGCAACGCGCATCGGCTGGCTGGCTGGCCAGCGAGTGCCGGGCTTACCGCCGCTCGGTCCCATCCAGATGGGCCCGCCCAATCGCGATGGAGAGTCCCTGGACATTCCCGTGCTGTTGCAAGCCGGCCGCTGCTATTCGTTTGTCGGCACCAGTGCACCGACGGTGGACGACGCCGACATGTACCTGTTTTCGCCGGACAACCAACCCATCGCCAATGACAAGAGCGATGGGCGAGACATGTACATCCTGAGCTGCGCAAAGGTAACCGGCCCGCACCGGGTCGAGCTCAAGCTCAAAGATGGACGCGGGGATCTGGCGCTGCGGGTGTTTGTCCACGGCGCACCACAGCCTGAAAGCCCGCCAGAGCCAGAGGCAGCCCCTGCCCCACCGCCGCCTCGACGCGGCAAGCGAATGGCCCAGCGAGGCACGGGCACAAGCGCCAACCCGGCGCGCCGAGACCGGACCCGGAAGTCCGAGCTGAAGCCCCCGAGCCCGCTTTAGTCATCGTCGTCGGTGCCGTGCCTCACAGCGAGCCCGGCGATATGAGTCCGGCGTGCTTGAGGTTGTCGCGGTGGTGTTCTTCCATCTCCGGGATCGACGCCGCGCGTGGCAGGGGCACAGACAGGGCGCGCTGGTAGGCGGCGGTGGCCCCATCAGCCAAGCGCTCGAGGCAGTCCGCGAGGGCGTCCAGGTAGCGGAGATCCGCGAGAGCGATGTCGCGAGCTTGAGTCGCAGAGAGGACGGGACCGTGCCCGGGGACGACGCGTTCGACCTGAGGCAAGAGGCTCAGCAGTCGCTGCAGCGTGGCGCGGTAGGCAGCCAGATCGGCGACAAATGGAATTTCACAGGGGGACAGGTAATCACCGACGAAAAGCAGGCCAGACTGCGGCGCCAGCAAGCCCAAGCCATCGGGACTGTGACCGGGTAGTCGCAGCGCCTGCAGGGTCGCGTCCCCTAGCGACAGGATCTGCCCCTCGTGCAGCGCTTGCAGAACCGACGGCGGCGGCCACGCGAGCGGTGCACCGCGGTCGACATACCAGCGGCGATCGAAGTCGGCGGCCTCGGCGAGATCGCGGCGGGCGCGATCGCTGTGGCAGGTGATGGCATCAACCAAGCTCTCGCTACCCAGCACGCGGCACGCCGGGAAGGCCCGCCAACCGACGACGTGATCCCAGTGTCCGTGACTGAAGACGACGGCCTGTACCTCGCCTGCACTCGCCGCCACGGCTTGCAGCTCAGCGAGCTCGCGCGGGAAGTAGCCAGGGTCAAGGACCAGGACCTGCCCCGCGCTAGATAGGACCGCGCTGGTCAGCTGCCAGATCCCGCTGTGACGCACCTGCAGAGAGAGCTCGCTTGCCATGCCTCGGTGTACCGCAGGTTGAGAAGCGGCGCGCCAATTTGATGTGACCACATCGACGTACACCGCCGGGCCAACGCCCACGGTGGACCCCGCCTGACGATGCCGCAGCAACAAGGGGAGAAGTCAGCGTGCAGCCTCAGGAAACGCTTGCCAGGACTGTGCGGGGACTGCTGAAATCAAGACAATGTGGCCCCGTCTGCAAAGCATGCGTAGGCGTCCCCCGGTGGTCTGCGCGGTTCTTCTGTGCCTGGCGGCATCGACCGCCAGCTGCGGTCCGACTCAGGACGAGATCCGCAAGCAGGCCGCCGAGCGCGAACGTACGCGGCTAGAGCAGCTTGCAGGCTGGGTCGAGGAAGGCCGCACACAGCTCCTGGCCGACGAGCCGGATCGCGCGCTGCTCAGCCTGCATCGGGCCCTGAGTGCGGGTTCGAAGGATCCCAGCCGTATTTCATTTCGCTGAAACGTGCCGACAGCGCGTCGTAGAGCATCAGGCGACCGACGAGACTGTCGCCGATGCTCAGGATCTCCTTCACCACCTCAACCGCTTGCAACGTGCCGACGACGCCGACCGAGGCGCCGAGCACGCCAACCTCGGAGCAATTGAGCACGGTGGCGGGCGCAGGCGCCTCGGGAAACAGACAGCGGTAGCTCGGATACGGCGTGCCGCTTGCGTCCTTCAGGTGCGGC
>DAORCZ010000602.1:0-5571 GCA_035345735.1 Pseudomonadota bacterium
CCCCACGTGCGCCGCGTCGTGCCCGCCATCGAGCTAGCCAGCCTGCAGGATCGGGGGCAGTACCACGACCACATCTTTGGCCTGCTCAGCGAGGTCACGCCGTTTGTCCGCGGTCGCTACCGCGATCTTCTGGCCGCGTGGCTGACCGGCGATGCCGGCCGACGCGCCGCAGAGCGCTTCAACCGCGACACCGCGCGCTCTGCCGCGCAGTCGCTGCGCTACCTCAAAGAGGCAGGTGTCACGCTGGTCATGGGCAGCGACTCCGGCAACTGGCCGCTGTTTCCGTTTTATTTTCACGGCCCCACCTCGTGGCGCGAGCTGCGGCTGCTCGCTGACATCGGCCTGACCCCGCAGGAAGTGCTGCGCACGGCGACGGTGAATGCGGCCCAGATGCTGGGGCTCGCGGATCGCATCGGCACCGTCGAAGTCGGCAAGCAGGCCGACCTCCTCGTGGTGCAGAAGGATCCGCTCGTCGATGTCGAAGCCGCGCTGCACTCGCTGCGGTACACGATCCGGGCTGGCATCGCCCGCACGCCGGACCAGTGGATGGCAAGCCACTAGACCACGCCGGTCGGCAGCCCCCCGATTGCTGCGGCCCCCCTCAAGGGTGTTGCGCGTCGTCACAAAGTTTGCGATACGTGCCGGCCATGCCTGCTGCTCGTTCTGCGCTCTCGTTTGCCCAGTCTGCCGACGAGAACATCATCACCATCGATACCGATTCGGCGCCGCGCATCATGTTCTACGGCGAGGACTTCCTGTGCGAAGACCTGCCCGTCGGCACCCGCGTCATCTATCCGCGCAAGCCGATAGCCGGCCTGCCCAATCCCCGCGCCGCCATCCGCTACGCGCTGCACCATCCCGAGTCGATGGAGCCGCTGCACGCGCTCTTAGAGCCGGGCATGAAGGTGACGATCGCCGTCGATGACATCTCGCTGCCGCTGCCGCCGATGGTCCGCCCCGACATCCGCGAGACCATCCTCGACATCGTGCTGTCGATGCTCGCCGATCACGGCGTCGATGACATCCACATCATCATCGCCACCTCGCTGCATCGCCGCATGCACGATCACGAGGTGCGGCGCATGGTCGGCGACAAGATCTTCGACGCCTTCTGGCCGGATCGTCTGTACAACCACGACGCCTGCGATCCCGAGCAGCTAGTCCAGGTCGGCAAGACCGCGCACAACGAAGTCGTCGAGACCAATCGCCGCGCCCTCGAGAGCGACCTCGTCATCTACGTCAACATCAACCTCGTGCCGATGGACGGCGGCCACAAGTCGGTCGGCGTCGGCCTGTGCGGCTACGAGAGCCTCAAGGCCCATCACACGCCGAAGACCATCGTCGAGTGCGACTCGTACATGGATCCCAAGCGCTCGGCGCTGCACCGCTCCGTCGATCGCATCGGTCGCGTCTGCGAGCAGCACATGAAGGTCTTCCATATCGAGACCGTGCTGAACAGCCGCATGTTCTCGGGGCCGCTCGACTTCTTGATGAAGAACGAGGACGAGTTCACCGAGGCCGACACGCTGAAGTTTCACGCGCTGAAGTGGACGCTCAAGCGCACCCCGCGGGCCCTGCGCCGCGAGGTCTTTATGCGCACGCCCTCGCCGTATGAACTCATCGCCGTGCACGCTGGCAAGGCGGAAGAAGTCCACGAAAAGATCCTCGCCAAGAGCTACGAGCAGTACTGCGTTCCCGTCGAGGGCCAGGCCGATATCCTGATCACCGGCATCCCCTACATCTCGCCGTACAACGTGAACAGCAAGGCGCTAAATCCCCTGCTCGTGCAGGTCATGGCGCTGGGCTACTTCTTTCACATGTACCGCAACAAGCCGCTGCTGAAAAAAGGCGGCGTGCTGATCTGCACCCATCCCTGCACCGACGCCTTCGATCCGGTGCATCACCCCAGCTACATCGAATTCTTCAACCGCCTGCTGCCCGAGACGCGCGACTCCTACACCCTGGAAAAGAAGTACCAGGACGAGTTCGCCTACAACCCGACCTACATCGAGATGTACCGTCGCGGCAACGCCTATCACGGCGCTCACCCCTTCTACATGTGGTACTGGGGCCAGGCCGGACGCGAGCACTGCAGCGACGTCATCGTCGTCGGCAGCGAGAACCGCACCGTCCCCGACCTTTTGGGCTGGAAGCGCGCCGACACCCTCGCCGAAGCCATCTCGATGGGCCGCGCCAAGATGGGCCGCTCCGCCCAAGTCACGATGATGCACCACCCGCCGATCTTGATCTGCGACATGAAGTAGCGGCTCTGCCGTCTGAAGCCGCTCGTCATTTGCCCACCGCGGGAACCGCCGCGCGGCGCCGACCGTATTTGTAACCAGATCCCTGGGAGGTCGGACGATGACGGTGCTTGAGCAGCAAGCGACGCTGGCAGATCCCAACGTGCACTCGCCCCTGCGGCGCAGCGGATCGAGCGCAGCCCCCGGCCGGGTGATGGTCGGCGCTCCCGCGCATGCGCTGCTGGGGACGACCAGCGAGGTGGCCAGTCTGCGCAATACGACGGTGCTGCCGCAGGTTGAGGATCAGGATGGGGCGGTGCAGCTACGGCCGCGTAGCCAGGCGCGCTATCAGTACGTCCGTCGGCTGGGGGCGGGCGCGATGGGCGAAGTGAACCTGGTGACGGACAACGACATCGGTCGCACCGTCGCCAAGAAGCAGCTCCTGGCACCGACGCAGAATCCGGACGGGATCGCGCGCTTCATCGACGAGATCCGCACGGTGGGACGTCTGGAGCATCCCAACATCGTCCCCATCCACGACGTCGGCGTCGACGAGTCGGGCCAGATCTTCTTCGTCATGAAGCACATCGATGGCGAGACGCTGGAGTCGATCCTGGAGCGGCTCGCCGCCGGCGATCCCGCCTACTGCGCGCGCTACACGCTGGATGTCCGCATCGAGATCTTCATGGGCATCCTGCGGGCGCTACAGTGCGCGCACGAAAAGGGCGTGATCCATCGCGACATCAAGCCCGCCAACGTCATGATCGGGCGCTTTGGCGAGGTGGTGCTGATGGACTGGGGGGTGGCCAAGCTGCAGACGCCGGCTGGGCTACCGGGTGCGGCGCGGGCTTCGACGCAGCAGGGGGCGCTGATCGGCACGCCGGCCTATATGTCGCCCGAGCAGGCGAGCGGCGATGTCGATGCCGTCGATGCGCGCAGCGATCTGTACAGCGCCACAGTGCTGTTCCACGAACTATTGGGCGTGCAGCACTACCTGCATCACTGCCAGACGCTGCCGCAGCTTCTGACGGGCATCCTCAGCGAAGAGTTTCGCTACCTGCGGCTGGTGTTCATCCGCCATCCGCGACATCCGGTGCCGCCGGCCGAGCTTCTGCACTACTGCGTGCGCGGCCTGGCCAAAGATCCCCAGGATCGCTATCAGAGCGCGGCCGAGATGATCGCCGAGCTATCCCGCATTCGCGAGGGTCGCTGTCGCGTCAGCTGTCCGGCGACGCTGGCCAAGCGCATGCTGGATACCGGCGGTCGCTTCGTGCAGCACTACCCCAAGCTTTCGCCGTTCATTTTCTACAGCGTGGTGCTGCTGTGGCTCGGCTGCCTGGCGATCACGGTGCGCGTGCTTATGCAGAGCCTGACCGGCTAGAAGTCCGAGGGTTGCGCGCAGTCGCGAGGACAACGGCTGTCGTCGAGGCTACCGTCGGTGAAGCTGACGGCATATTTGTCGCCATCGGTCTCGATGGTCACCGTGCCGTTCGAGTCGCTGCGCAGCCAGTGCGTGCCGCGCGCCATGAGCTTCTTGATCGTCTGGCAGTGCGGATGACCAAAGTCATTCGGCCGCGCAACGCCGATCAGCGCGTACTCGGGAGCGACGGCAGCCAGCAAGCTGGTGGCGGAGGCATTGCAGCTACCGTGATGCCCAAGCTTGAGCACATTGGCCCGCAGTCCCATCGCGCGCTCGGTCACTAAGATCTTCTCGGCCTCGGTCTGGGCATCGCCGGTGAGCAGCGCGGCAAAGCGACCAAAGCGCAGGTAGGTGATGGCGGAGGTGTTGTTGATGCCGGTGCCATCGGCCATCGGGAAGGGCGTGTCGGTGACGCTCAGAATTTCGATGCTCACCGATGGGAACAGCGACAGGCTCATGCCCTTGCCGAGTGCGCGATAGCGGCAGCCAGCGGCGGCCTTGAAGCTCTGATAGCCAGGGATATCGGGGCGGTCGTAGCCGGGATCGAAGACGCGGGCGTTGCAATCCTTGGGCAGCCAGTCGATGGCTGTCGTCAGCCCGGTATAGTGGTCGGAGTGCCCGTGTGAGAGCAGCACGGTTTCGAGCCGCAGGCCGGCCTTGACCGCCGCGCTGATGTAGTCGCGATAGGCCGCGAAACGATCCGGCCCACCATCGAGTGCCAGCCCCGATCCATCGGGCAGAGTGATCAGCAGCCCGTCGCCCTGACCGACATTGACCAGGCTCAGGCTGAGGTGCTGCGCGGTCGGGGACAGCTCGCTGGCGGCGCCGACGAGCTGCGCCGTTCCTGCCGCTCCAGGAGCCGGCGGAACCCCGGGATCACGCGTCCCCAGATCGTCGCTGCTGCCGCTTTCACTGCTGCCGCAGCCCGCGCTGACGGCGACGCTGACCAGCAGCCCTAGCGAAAGCAACCCGGCCCGCATCCCGGCCATCACGCGGCTTCGTCCACGCCATGTTCTGAGCATGAACACAACATATCGTGAACCCGTGGCGAGGGGGCGTTGTGATAGATTCACCCCGCTATGAAAGCCCTGGAGCTGAAAGTTGGCGCGCTGGTCTTGGTGTCGCTGGGCGTGCTGCTTGGGTTTATTGCCCTTCTGGGTGGACTGTCGCTTTCGCCGGGCTACCGCGTGTATGTCGATTACGACTTCTCCGGCAACATCCACAGCGGAGCGCCGGTCAAGATCTCGGGCATTCGCGTCGGCAAGGTCGAAGACGTGCGCTTCATGGGCGGTCAGCTGGACGCGCAGTCGGGGCGACGCGTGCAGGTGCGGCTGGTAGTGCGAATCGAGCAGCGAGCCCGCGCCGCCATCCACCAGGACGCCGAATTCTTCGTCAATACGCAGGGCGTGCTCGGCGAGCAGTACCTGGAGATCGCGCCTGGCTCGCACGACAAGCCAGAGCTCCAGGCCGATGCCGTGGTGCGCGGCGTCGATCCGCCGCGAACGGACCTGATCATCGCTCGGCTGTACGAGTTTCTGGACGCGGTGACCAGCCTGCTGCGTGAAGACAAAGAGGTCTTTCGTGATCTCTTGCGCTCGGGGGCCAAGGTGGCGCGCAGCTTGGATCAGCTGCTCGGCGAAAATCGCGAGGACATCAAGAAGCTGCTCACCGATCTCGATCGCTTGACCAGCGAGAGCGCCGATCTGGTCGCCAAGATCGACAAGGGCTTGGGCGATGCTGAAGAGCTGCGACGCACGCTGGCCAACATCGAAGCGATCAGCACGGCGGTGCGCGGCGATATCGGACCGCTCTTGCAGAAGACGCGGCGGGCGCTCGACGGCGTCGGCGATGTCGCGGCGCTGCTCGGCCCCGAAGAAAAGAAGAAGGTCCTGCGCGCACTCGATGAGCTCT
>DAORCZ010000603.1:0-5569 GCA_035345735.1 Pseudomonadota bacterium
TGTTTATATATTGGGCTGTGGGCGAACTTGCTGGGGTTTTGCTGCGGGGGGGGCTTAGGGGAAGGAAGGGCTGGGGGGAGGGGCGAGGAGACGGAGGGTGAAGTCGCCCCAGACGGAGGAGAAGCTGCGCAGGGTGATGCCGACGTTGGGGGCGAAGCAGGTCTCGGACTCGAAGAAGTCGCCGGTGTCGGGGGAGGGATGCATGTAGCCTCGGCAGATGCAGGACCACTTGCCGATGCGCTTGCCGTAGTAGAAGGCCTCGTCGGGCAGGACTTTGCGGGGCTTGCCCTGGTCGCGGCTGCGGAAGGTGGTGGCTGAGGCCAAGGCTCGCGCCTGTTCCTCGGGCTCGCTGGGGAGCCCGCCTTCGATAAACTGGGTAAAGCCGCGCCCGAAGAGCAGCGTCCACTGCGTGGCGAAGGACGAGACCGGGGTGTCGTGGATGCCCAGGGCCTCTAGATCGGCCTCGGACATCGGCTTGTCGCCCTGGAACAGGCTGAAGTCCAAGGCGGTGAGCCCCCCGACGGTTCGGCGCCCGGTCTCGACCCAAGTCACCTTCGTCCATGCCGCCGCGCGGCCGGCCCCCGGGTTTGCGGAGAGCTCATAGCTATAGCGCCGAGGCGATGCCGCCGCGGGTTGTGCGGTGGGCGCGGGTTGTGCGGTGGCTGCGGGCTGTGCAGCCGGCGCAGGCCGTGTCGCGGGCGCGGGTTGTTGTGCCGCGGGTGCAGGTTGTGCGGCCGCCGCGGGTTGTGCGGTGGGCCCAGGCTTTGCGGTGGCTGCAGGCTGCGCGGCCGGCGTGGGTGCAGGCTGTGCGACGGCCGGGGGCGGGGGACCGAGGAGCGCGACCAGCGCCAAGGGGAGGAGACTCATCGAGATCTCTATTTTCACATGCGGGGGATCTGTACACCCAGCAGGCTGACGCACATCTCATCGCCGCTGCCTTCGCCGAAGGTGATGTCGCGCGGCATCTGCTTTACGCCGCCGACCATCGGCTGGTTGGCGTAGCTGTTGTCGAAGTGGCACTCGACGGTCAGCAGATCGCTGCCGCCGGCCTTGACCGGCGTCTTGAGGTAGTAGGTCTGCTGCCAGCCGAACTGCCAGCGCCCAATGTCGAGGAGCGACTGGCCGTTGAGCGCGGTGTTGATCGTCGTGCCCAGCATGTGCATATGCGGCAGGGCCGAGGTGATGGTGAAGCCGGTCAGCCCCGGCACCTTGAGGTAGCGCAGCACCTGCGATACCGGCGCGGCGATGACCTGCTTGGCGTCGGAGTCGCCGGCTTTGATCTTGAGGCCGGCGGGATTGACCACCGGCAGATAGCGCACCAGGTAGTCGGGCGGCGTCGGCGCAAACTCTAGGCGGGTCAGCGTGCGATCCCCGACTCCGCGATAGTTGGCGAGGTTGTAGTGCATCTGCACGACGAAGATCGATCCCTTGCCGAGCGGCGTGCCTTCGTTGTCGGCCAAGCGGTTCACGCCGCCGCCCACTGCCCAGGCCAGCACGATCTGCGCGCCGCCAACCCCCGCACCCCCGAAGCAGGTGTAGCCGGGGCCGGCTTCCGCCTGATCCTTGGCGTTGGCCTCAGCGACATGCGCGGCGTCGACTTCAAAGACGACGAGGTGGTGGGCGATGGCCTTGTTGTCGGGCAGCACCTCGCCGGCCCGCAGGTAGCGCACGTCGGGGAGACCGGGGCTGGCCGGACTGCCAGGATCGACGATGAAGCAGCGATAGTCATCGGCTAGCTCGGCCTTGGGCTGATACGTCGTGCCGATGTCGAGCACCAGATCAGCGCGGGCTGCCGCTGCGACCTCGGACGCGGGCACCTGCACGCGCGGAGTCGCTCCCGGGGTACCCGCTTCGGCCCCCGCCGCCAGCCAGTCAAGAAGCAGCGCCTTGTCTTCCTTGCGCATCTTTCGCGAGTAGCGCAGCGCGACCCCGTCATCCGTCGGTAGCCACGGCGGCATGCGATCTTCGCTGACGGCCTTGCGGATGGCCTCGGCCGCGCCCTTGACCTGCGCGTAGTCCGACAGTGCAAAGGGCCCGATGCCGCCCGCGACGTGGCAGTCGCCGCAGTAGTGATCGAGGATCGGCTTGGCGTCCTCGACGTAGGTCAGCCGACTGGCCGTCGGTGGACGATCCGTCATCGGGTCGTCGCTTGGTGTGCTACAGCCCGCGATGATCAGCGGAAGCGAGAGGCTAAGTGCGGCCAGGCCGCTGAGACCACGTTTCGATGTGCGCATTGCCAGCTCCTCTGAAAAGAGCCGGAACTATACGCTCGCGGGGCGCGCTCGCCCCTTCCACTGCGGCGTGCAGCCTGTCTTTTCCGTCGGGAAGTTCGGCCGAAAAGCGCTTTGGCCGCCGGACTGGTTTCGGCATGGCGACAAAAAACTGACAGGCTGCGGTCGAAACTTCGACAGGCTTCCGACGGAGAATTGCAGCCATCGGCTCACTTCGGGCTAGAAACTGCGTCGGGCGCGTGATAGCTAGCAACACCATGTCTTGGCTTCATGATCAGACGGTAGAGATGCTCTCGCGCATCGAAGTGGCGAAGGAGAAGAAGGCGTTTCCGTTCTTCCGTCCCTTCGAAAACATTGGCCCGCGGGTCAAGGTCGGGGGCGGCAGCTATGTCAACTTCACGTCGAACGATTACCTGGGGCTGTCGCAGCACCCAGCGCTGATCTCGGCGGCCTGCGCCGGCACTCGCAAGTACGGCACGGGGCTGGGCAGCGCGCGACCGCAGGCGACGACGGATCGCCACCTGGCGCTGGAAGAAGGCCTGGCGCGCTGGCTGGGCTATCAGGGCTGCGCGGTGTTCACCACCGGCTATCAGTCGCTGGTCGGCGTGCTGCAGGCCTTCTTAGACGACGAGACGACGGTGGCGCTCGACAAGCTCAGTCATGCCTCGATCATCGACGGCGTGCTGATGGCGCAGGGCAAGAGCCCCGACCTCGAAGTGCGCTTCTTCAAGCACAACCACGTCAAGCAGCTGGACGACATCCTCGCGAGCTCGACGAACAAGAAGAAGATGGTGGTCATCGAGGGCCTGTACAGCGTCGACGGTGACCTGGCGCCGCTGGCCCAGATGATGGAGATCGCCCGCAAGCACGGCGCGGTGGTGGTGCTCGATGACGCGCACGGCCTAGGCGCGCTGGGCAAGACCGGCCGCGGTGTGTGCGAGGTCAGCGGCGTCGGCAAGGTCGACATCCTGATCGGTACGTTCTCGAAGTCGTTCGGCACCGTCGGTGGCTTCGTCTGCGCCGACCAAGCGATCATCGACTACATCAAGATGAGCGCCCGCGGCTTCTTGTTCTCGGCCTCGCTGCCGCTGGCCCAGGTCGAAGCGGCGATGGCGGCGCTGCGCATCATCGAGACGCGCCACGATCTGTTCCGCAAGCTCGAAGACAACGCGCGCTTCTTCCGCGCCGGCCTGACTGAGCTGGGCTTCGATCTCGGTGAGAGCACGACGCACATTTCGCCGATCTTCATCCGCGACGAGATGAAGACGCTGACCTTTGGCGCCTACCTGTTTCACGCCGCCGAAGTGGTGATGATGCCGTTCGTCTCGCCGGGCGTCGCCAAAGGCCAAGAGCGCCTGCGCTGCAACGTCACCGCCGTGCACACCGAAGAGCAGATGGGCTACACGCTGGAAGCCCTGGCCCTGCTCGGCAAGATGCTGGGCATCCTGCCCGGCGACCGCAAGACCAGCTTCTCGACGCTGCGCAAGCTCCGTTATCTCGCCAAAGTCAAAGCCGACGGTTTCTGCCAGAACGGCCTCCCCTACCTCCAGCACGAACTCGGCATCCTCCGCGAAGCCCGCAAGATGATGGGGGGCGGGTAGCTCAAGGGGGGATGCTGCTCGCCGGTTGGCGCGTCGCGTGGCGGCTGCCTGGGCTGCTTTTTTCCTCGGCGCAGCCAGTCGCCAGTCTGGCCCTCCGGCCCTCCGCTGTGCCGCCCCCGCGATATCCCGAGTCCTTCCGCCTAGGTGGCACGATCAAAGGAATGTCGCGAATCCTAGACGCGACATCTGCTTCCGTGGCGTGTTATAAGGTTCTATGCGTGCTGAATGTCTGCTAGGACGTGAGCTCTAGCCCGGGGGATTGCGATGAACGACGCGATCGCGCTGATTATGGAAGACCGTGGTGGGGTGACAGTGGGAACCTGCCAGATCCGGGCAGAGGCGTGTGTGGCATCCAGTGGGGTCGACCGGGTCGTGGTGCGGGTACTGATCGGCCAGAGCGGTCGGCAGATCCTGGTGTGCTCGGCCTGCCGCGATGCTCTGGTGGCCAACGGCACCTGGGCGATGCAAATGCGCCCGCGCAGCCGGGGGGCTGAGCTGCCCGAGTCGCCGAAATAGGGCGCACCGTCCTGACCGTCGCGCAGATGCCGCGTCAGAGCCTCGTGCGGCCCCGGCGCTTAGCTGGTGGTGCGGGACGAGCCAGCGATGTGCAGGTAGGCGATCAGCGGATCGATCACGAGGCGCGGATCGTCGGGATCGGCGGCGGCGGCGCCTCGCAGTAGGCCGGCGCGTTCCAGCGTGTACACCTCGTGGCTGGACAGCCCGCGATAGGGCATGGCATCGACGGGACTGGCGCTGGCACAGAGCGACACATGCTCGGCTGGCATCAGCCGCAGAACCGAGCGCAGCGCTCGCACGGTGTCCAGCGGATACTTGCCGCTGAAGTAGCGCCAGATCATCTGCGACTCGTCGGCCTCGCCGAGGTTGTAGATGAGGTAGTTGTTGGCGAGCCACGCCACGAGCTGCAAGAAGCGGAAGGGCACGACGACGGGATCATCGGGGGCAAAGCGCTGCAGGAAGCGCTCGCCCAGGGTCTGCAGGCGGCTGACCGCTTCGGGAGGCAGCGGCGGATCTTGCATCGCGGCCCAGCGCGCGAGCAGCTCAGGCGCGGCCGAGCGCGGCAGCGGCGGCAGGAAGATGCGGCGAAACTGCCGCAGCAAGGTCTCGTTCATGAACTCCGAGCGCAGGCTCAGCACAAGACAGGTTGGGGTCAGCTGCGACAGCTCGCTGAGCAGCCCGTGCAGGGTCCTCGCTCGTCGCGCCAGTGAGGTCCCGGCTGTCACCGCGAGCTCGTCGAAGTCATCGAGGATGAGCAGCGTAGGCAGACCGGCTGCCGTGGCGCCGCGAAAGAAGTGGTTCAGCGCGCTGACCAGCACATGGGCTTCTTCCAGCTGCACACTTGCCGCGCCTGCGTCCCCGATGTCGCGCCGCGGCTCTGGCGCGCCACGGCTGCGCTCGTGGGCTTGCTGCACGATCTGCTCTAGCGTCGCAGAGAGCGCCCGCAGGTCCGAGCGCACGGTCTCGTAGAGCTGCACCTCGCGCGTGCGCAGCAGGTGATGAATCGGTCCCAGATGTAGCGCACGGCTGGTGACATTTTCGGCCTGGCGATGCACATGTTCGAAGAGCGCCAAGCGCGGGTACAGCGCGCCGCCCTGCGCGTCCTCCGCCGACGGGTTATCGGCCATGGTCCAGCGCAGCGAGGACACCAAGCCATCAAGGCCGGTGACGTGCTTGCCCGAGATGCGCAGGATCAGCCAGCGCTCGGGCTCCTCGGGCTCG